>JBAZRQ010000246.1:0-4491 GCA_041662925.1 Nocardioides sp.
CGGGCTGGGGCTGGCCTGCGCCGCGGACTTCCGGGTGGCCACGTCCGAGTCCCGATTCGAGGCCAACTTCTCCCGCCTCGGGTTCCATCCCGGGTTCGCACTCAGCCTCACGCTGCCCAGGATCGTCGGCCACCCACGCGCCGCGCGGCTGCTGTACGGCGGGCAACCGGTCCGGGGCGAGCAAGCCCTGGCGCTGGGGCTGGTCGACCAGATCGCCGAGCCGGGTGAGGAACGGCCCGTTGCCATCGGGCTCGCCCGCGAGCTCGCGAGCGCGGCACCGCTGGCCGTGCGCTCGATCCGCCGTACCCTCCGCCGCGACCTGCTCGCCGGACTCGAGCAGGCACTGGAGCACGAGCTCGACGAGCAGGAGCGGCTCTGGCAGACCGAGGACTGCGCGACCGGCATCGCCAGCGCGCTGGAACGACAGGTTCCCACCTTTCTCGGGCGCTGACCGCCACCGCGGCCAGCACCTTCCACCACCCGACAGCACGATCCGGACCGAGCTCTTCAGGAGAAGTGAACAGATGACCCAACACGTCGTGATCAGTGGACTGGCCCAAGGCATGGGGCGCGAGACGGCGCTCCTGCTCGCGTCGCAGGGAGTCGCGGTCGCCGGCTTCGACATGGACGCCGAGGGGTTGACCTCGTTGGCGGCCGAGCTCGACAAGTACGGCGTGAGCCATCACCTGGTCCCCCTCAACATCACCGACCGCCCCGGGGTGCGGGCCTTCCGCGACGAGGTGCTGGAGAAGTTCGGCCACGTGGACACCGTCGTGTCGAACGTCGGTGTGCCGTTCTTCGGCCCGTTCGAGGAGGTCGACCTCGAGGCCGCGTTGCGCGCCTTCGAGATCAACGTCATCGGCGCGGCGACGCTCTTCCAGTCGTTCATCCCGAGCATGCGGGAGCGCCGGTCCGGCAAGCTGGTCGCGGTGGCGTCGCTGGTGGGCCGGATCCCCTTCCCCTTCGAGTCGATCTACTCCTCGACGAAGTTCGCCGTCGAGGGGATGGTGCAGTCCTTCAAGTTCGAGCTCGCGCCGTTCGGCATCGACGTGGCCCTGATCGAGCCGGCCCAGGTGTCGACGGGCTTCGCGGCCAAGTCGCTGAAGCTCCCGGACCCCACCTCCCCCTACTACGAGCGCGCGATGCGCTTCATCGAGCGCGACAAGGAGCTGGTCAAGTCGGCGACGACGCCGCAGCAGGCGGCCGAGAAGTTCGTCGAGGTGATCCTCAGCAAGAAGCCGGCCCTCTTCAACCAGGTCGACACCATGAGCAGGCTCTTCTTCTTCCTGAACCAGCACCTGCCCACCCGGATGCGCGACGCGATCCTGGTGCGCCACATGAACATCA
The DNA here is from genome assembly GCA_041662925.1 of Nocardioides sp. GTDB lineage: Bacteria > Actinomycetota > Actinomycetes > Propionibacteriales > Nocardioidaceae > Nocardioides. The sequence continues at coordinate 1,348 of JBAZRQ010000246.1, forward strand.
AGGAGCCCCGGGCCTGACCGCGGACAACTTCGCACCTTTCGCGGGACCAACGACCCTGGCCCCCGGGCAGCGAGCGGGACCACGGTGGAGGGCATACAGGGAGCTCGCGCCCACAGAGAAGGAGTCCTGCCATGCACGCACAGAAGGGTGACCGGATCGTGATCCGGAGCCAGCACACGGGCCGCCCGGACCGCGACGCGGAGGTCCTCGACGTCGAGCACGCCGACGGCTCGCCGCCCTACGTGGTCAAGTGGTCCGACACCGGGCACGAGGCGCTGTTCTTCCCCGGTCCGGACGCCTACGTCGACCACCCGGAACAACACGCGCCGCCTGCGCACCAGTGAGCAACAAGAACGCGGCCGGGGGCGGCGGCGAGGCGATCTACGTCTTCGGGATCTTCGGTGCCTGGGTCTACTTCTGGCAGCAGGCCGACGGGTTCTGGTGGTACGTGCTGGCCATCCTGGAAGGCTTCGTCTGGCCCGCCTTCCTCGTCTACGAAGGGTTGAGCAGGCTGGTGGACTGACCCAGGCTGAGCAGCCACCGAGCAGCGGGAGGTGGGCGATGGACGCAACGATGCGCGCGTGGGCGGTCGACCGGCCGGGACCGGTCGCGGGCGGACCGGTGCGGCTCCTCGAGCGGACGGTGCCCCGCCCGGGCGCCGGCGAGGTGCTGGTCCAGGTCGAGGCCTGCGGCGTGTGCCGGACCGACGTACACCTGGCGGAGGGCGACCTGCAGCCGCGTCACCCCGGCGTGGTGCCCGGCCATCAGGTCGTCGGCATGGTCGTCGAGACCGGTCCGGCCACCCAGCGGTTCGCGATCGGGGACCGGGTCGGGATCGCCTGGCTGCGCCGCACGTGCGGTGAGTGCCGCTGGTGTCGCGACGGCAAGGAGAACCTCTGCCCCCGCTCGGAGTACACAGGCTGGGACGCCGACGGCGGGTTCGCCGAGTACGCCGTGGCGCCGGCTGCCTACGCCTACGGGCTGCCCGCGACGCTCTCGGCGGAGCAGGCGGCGCCCCTGCTGTGCGCCGGGATCATCGGCTACCGCGCACTGAAGCGGGCCCGCGTCCCGGCCGGCGGTCGCCTCGGTCTCTACGGTTTCGGGTCCAGTGCCCACCTGACGGCCCAGGTCGCACTCGCGTCGGGAGCCGAGCTGCACGTGATGACGCGCGGCGAGGAGAACCGCGAGCTGGCCCGGACCATCGGCGCCACCTGGGTCGGGGACGCCCAGGCCGACCCACCGCAGCGCCTCGACGCCGCGATCGTCTTCGCACCGGCCGGCGAGCTGGTGCCGCTCGCGCTGGCGGCCGTCGACCGCGGCGGGACCGTGGTCCTCGCCGGGATCCACATGACCGACATCCCCACGCTGAGCTACCACGACCACCTCTTCCAGGAGCGCGACCTGCGCACCGTGGCCTCCAACACCCGCCGCGACGGCGAGGAGCTGCTGGCCCTCGCCACCAGGCTCGGGCTCCGGGCTCAGGTGACCACCTACCCGTTCGAGAGCCTCGACGATGCCCTCCGAGACGTCAGCGCCGGCAACCTGGGCGGGTCCGCGGTTGTCACCCTGAGTTGAGCAGGCCAGGATCTGGCCACCGATTCCGGTGACCAGCGCGCCGCCGAAGGCGCTGCGGGCCACGGGAGACGCCGATAGGCTGGAGACCTCGATCGTGCGAAAACCCGGCCCGACGTCTATCCGGCCGGCTGCCACAGGCGCAGGGGGGCACCATGCAGGTTCACCGCAGCCGACTAGGGTCCGGCAAAAGGCTGCGCGCCGGCGGCGTCGCCTCCGCCCTGGCGGTCGTGCTCTCCGCGGGCCTCGGCGGCTGCGGGGACCAGGACGGCACGGATCCGGTGGTGGACGAGACCAGATCCACCGAGACACCGCCCCCCGACACCGCAGCGCCTCCATCCCCGTCGCCCTCCCCGTCCGTGTCCCTGTCTCTTCAGGACCTGGAGAACGACTTCGGCGCGACCACCCACGAGTTCAGCTACGCCGAGGACAGCGGCGTCCAGGTCAGCGCCGTCCTGACCGTCACCCAGGTCGCCTATGCGACGAGCGAGACGTTCCTGCAGGCGTGGGCCAGCCTCGCTCCGACCGCACCCGGCACGACCTGCGCGGAGACGCCGACCCGCGACGCGGTCGTTCTCGGCGCGGTGTCCTTCACCAACGAGACCCCGGGTTTCGAGCCGGAGAACCTCTCGATCCGGATCCTGGCCGCCGACGTGTCACCGACATTCCTCTACTGGCACGCCAACGGCGACACCACCTGCGCCGACCGGGACGCCGCACTCACCTTGACCACGACCGACGGCGAGGTCGGCCCGATCCCCTTCGAGCTCGTTCTGGAGGGCATCGTCGGCCCCAACGGTGTCGACGCCGAGCAGGAGGCACAGGCCCTCAGTGATCTCGAGATCCAGCTCGCCACCCCGAACGGCTCCTCGCGGCTGCTCGCCGGAAAGGGCACCGGCGCCCTCGATGACGCGGGAGGCCGGCTCGGCTTCGGAGTGAGCAGCTTCTACGTCGGGGTCGGCTAGGCCCAACGCGACGCGGCCGCGGCGCCCTCGTCGTCGCCCTCATCAGGGTGCCCGGCCTGACCCAGATCAATGACGTCTGCCCTGCTCGTCGCGGCCGGCGGCCGCCCGGCGTGGGCGCTGCACGGGATGCTGCGCCAGTTGGTCCGCGCAGGAGCTGGGGTCCCGGACCAAGCGCATCCTCGGTCGGCGTAAACGAGGTCGTGGGTCTCCCCCGCATCCGCTTCGAGACGCTCTATGGCGTCGAGCAGACGACGGGCGTTGGTGGGCGACCGCATCAGGTAGGCGGTCTCGCGTACGCACCCTCGACGCGGACCGCGACCACCAGCCGCCCCTCAGCCGGCCGGCGACCGGTCGGCGTCCGCTCTCGCCGCGAAGCTCCAGATGGCGGCCAGCAGCCCGTCGGCGACGGTGTGCACGACCCGCGCGAGCAGCGCCAGGGCAGTGGCCCCGGCCACTCCGGTCACCGGGGTGAGCAGCAGCACGAAGACACCCTCGCGGGCACCGACCCCGGCCGGGGCGAGCACGACCACGACGCCGACGGCGTAGGCGGCGGCGAACGCCGCTCCGAACGCCATCAGGTCGCCCCACGGCAGGTCGGGAGCGAGCA
>JBAZRQ010000247.1:0-4490 GCA_041662925.1 Nocardioides sp.
GCGCCCCACGTCGAGGACCATGGCGAGCTGGCGCCGGCCGTCCGGGTCGACCAGCGCCGCGCCGTCGTGGCCGTGGGCGGCCTCGAGCAGCCGGCGGAACGTGCGGGCGTCGACCCGCGGCATGTCGACCGCGAGCACGGCGAGGTACGGCGTCGAGCGCAGCAGCGCGTCCCGTCCGGTGAGCAGCGCGGCCACCGGTCCGCCGTACCGCGGGCTCTCGAGGGTGAACGTCACCGGCCGCTCGGTGTGCACCGGCTCGCCGACCACGACGATCTCGGCGGCGTCGATCAGGGCGTCGACCGCATGGGCCAGCAGGGTCCGGCCGCGCACCTCGACCGAGGCCTTGTCGACGCCGTCCAGCCGGGCGGCGCGGCCGCCGGCGAGGATCACCGCGCTGAAGGCGCTCAGGCCGGGGTCGAGGTCCACGGGGACGAGTCTGTCACCGACAGGGCCCGGGGTGGCAGGCTGGTGCGGTGACCCCGACCACCAGCAACGAGCTGCGGATCGCGCTCGTCCAGGAGGCCTCCGGCCTCGACCCGGCCGGCAACCGGGCCCGGCTGGAGGCCGCGACGCCGTCCGGCGCCGACCTGGTGGTGCTCCCCGAGGCCTTCGCCCGCGACTTCGGCGAGGCCGGCTCCGACGTGGGGCCGTACGCCGAACCGCTCGACGGGCCGTTCGGCCGTGAGCTCGCGCGGGTGGCCGCGCTGCGCGGCACGACCCTGGTGGCGGGGATGTTCGAGTCGAGCGGCGACCCGGAACGCCCGTGGAACACCCTGCTCGTCCGGGGCGGCGCCACGGCGTCGTACCGGAAGATCCACCTGTACGACTCCTTCGGCTACCGCGAGTCCGACCGGCTCTCGGCGGGCGGCACGGAGCCGACGCTGGTCGAGGTCGCGGGCTTCGCCGTGGGGCTGATGACCTGCTACGACCTGCGGTTCCCCGAGCTGGCCCGCGCGCTGGTCGACCGCGGCGCCGAGGTGCTCGTCGTCCCCTCGGCGTGGGTCGCCGGCCCGCGCAAGGTCGACCACTGGCGCACGCTCGTGCGCGCCCGGGCGATCGAGAACATCGTCTTCGTCGCGGCCGCCGGGCAGCCCGGGCCGCGTTACACCGGCCACTCGCTGGTGGTCGACCCGATGGGCGACGTGCTCGCCGAGGCCGGCGACGGTCCCGCCGTCCTCACGGCCACCCTGCGCCGCGACGTCCTCGACGAGGCCCGCCGTACCAACCCCTCCTTGACCAACCGCCGTCTGTAGCCTGTTCCTCCGTGTCCAGGTCCTCCGCACGACGTCGCGCGCCACGCGCCCGGCCGGCCCCGCGGAGGTTCTCGTGGGAGTCCGTGGAGAAGCTCGCGCAGGGCCGGCTCGCGATCGTGGGCTTCTTCGTTCTCGTGCTGCTCGGGCTCGCCGCCCTGGTCGCGGGGATCGTGGAGGCCGGGCCGGGCTGGCTGCCCGGCGCGGGCTCGGTGGCCGTCGCCAGCGCGTACTCGTGGGCGCTCGCCGCGCGCACGGGCGGGCGGCCCGTGGTCTACGGCACGCTCGCCGCCGCGCTGGGGGTGGTCGTCCTGGTCAGCGACGAGGACTCGCTGCGCGCCGGCGCCGCGGTGATGACCTGTGTGATCTCCGCCGTCCTGGGCGTGATGGCGACGGTGCCGGCGGTCCGCTTCGTGCACGCGGTGCGCGAGTGCGTGATCGCGCTGCTTATCGCCGCCATCGGCGCGCTGGCCACGGTGGGCTTCGAGCCGGCGATCACGGTCGTGCGCTTCGAGTACGCCACCTTCGGCCTCGCGCTGGTCGGCGCGTTCGCCGTCGTCTACCGCCTCGGCGCCGGCCTGCACGGCCTGGGTCGCCGCGGCGTCGCGATCGTCCTGGTCGGCATGGTGGTGCTGGCCGTGACGCTGCTGTACGCCGAGCTGTTGCGGCGCTACGGCACCCCCGGCCTGGTCGAGTCCCTGCTCGACGTCGTGCGGTGGAGCCGCTCGCACATCGGGGCCTTCCCCCGGCCGATCGAGACCGTCCTCGGGATCCCCGCCCTCGTCTGGGGCTGTCACATGCGGGCGCGCCGGCGCCAGGGCTGGTGGGTCTGCGCGTTCGGCGTCGCCGCCACGTCCGCGGTCGCCAACTCGCTCGCCAACCCGGCGATCACGCTGCGCGAGAGCAGCCTGTCGGTGCTCTACGGCCTGGTCGTCGGCCTCCTGATCGGCTTCCTGGTGATCCGGGTCGACCTGGCGGTCACCGGCTCGCGAGGCCGCCGCAGCCGCCAGGCCGAGCAGGCCACCGCGATCCGCCCCGAGCCCGCCCGCACCAGCGCCCTGCTCTGAGCGTGCGCTGCCGGGCAATGCGGACTACCTGCCGGTAACGGCTAGCGTGCGGAGCATGGCGCGTGAACAGGTGACTGAGATCCTCGCGGAGATGGTGGCCAACGTGCTGTCCCTGCCGGTAGCCGCAGGGGACGCGGTCGTCCCGGGGGACGTCGTCGTACTCCTGGAGTCGATGAAGATGGAGATCCCGGTGCTCGTCGAGGTCGCCGGCACCGTGCGCGCGGTCCGGGTCGCGCCCGGCGACGTCGTCCAGGAGGGCGACCTCCTGATCGAGCTCACGCCGACGCCCTGACCTCACTCCTGGCTGGCTGGCTGGCAGAGGGGGCGGGATTCGAACCCGCGGCTGACATCTCTGCCAGCGACCGCTTTCAAGGCGGTTCCGATCGGCCACTCCGGCACCCCTCCGTGCACGCCGAGGGCGTACGTCGAGGAAGTCTAGGAGTCGCGTCGGGCCGCGCCTACTCGGAGCCGCCCAGCTCGAGGTTGACCTCGTCGTAACAGATGTCGTGGAGCCGCTGGACGTGGCGGCCGATGTCGCTCACCAGCCGCTTGAGCTCGAGGCGGACCGGCTCGACGTCGGCGCTCTCGAGGACCGCCGGCCCCAGCCCGCCCAGCCGGCCGAGCAGGGTGTTGCGCTCGCGGAAGGCGGTGCCTCCGCGGGCGGCCAGCCACCCGTCGTCGGGGGAGCTGAACTCGATCAGGGCGTCGCGGACGGTGCCGATCCGCTGTCGCACCACCCAGCGCCAGTTGCCGAGCGTCACCCCGTCGAGGCGGGGGGCGTCGAGCGCGGTGTCGAGTGCGCGCAGGGCGCTGGTCATGCCTGCGGTCATCGTGTTCATGCCAACCTCCCGGGAGTCCCGGTGCGGGGCTTCGAGCATGACTCGCCGCGGGGCCGGGGACAATACCGATTGGCCCCCAATTCTCCTGTCTTGTTCAATCATCTCCATGACCTCGACCGACGTGTCCGACTATCGGCTGTCACGCCCCCTCGTCGCCCGGTTGGTCGGTGCCTACCTGGTGGCCTTCGCCCTCGTCGTGTTCGTCGGTACGGCGGTCGTGGCGGCCACCGACACCGTGCCGCCCGACGTGCTCGTCGTGCTCCTGGTGCTCGGGCTGATCGGTCTCGGCGCCCTGAGCTCCTGGCTACGCGCCAAGGCGTACGTCGTGCGTCTGGACCAGGCCGGCTACGAGGTCCGGATGGTCCGTGGGGCCGGGGTGAAACGGGCCCGGTGGAGCGAGGTCGAGGACGTCGTGACCGCCTCGCCGCGCGACATCCCCTGCGTGGTGCTGCGGCTGCGCGACGGGGCCACCACCACGATCCCCGTCGAGGCGCTGGCCGTCGACCGGGAGCAGTTCATCCACGAGTTGAAGGCCCACCTCGACCGCGGTCAGGGCCTGCGGCCGCTCTAGCGGCCGCTCCAGCGGCCGGGCTGATTGGTCCTCGGCCCGCGGGCCCTTGTAGCCTGTGCGGGCTGTCCCGGGCCTGGCCCGGGAAATGCGGAGGAGGCGTCGCCTAGTCCGGTTTATGGCGCCCGCCTGCTAAGCGGGTTGAGGTTAGTAACCTCTCGCGGGTTCAAATCCCGCCGCCTCCGCCAGCGTCGGGTACCTTTCGTCGGACGACGGAGGGTCCCCGACGTCGCTGCGCACCCGGCTCGCCCGCTCCGAGGACGTCCCGGGAGCCGCTGCATTGCAGGAACCTGCATTGCATGATTCTGCAATGCAGATATATGAGCCAAGGTATCCCTCACGCCTCGCCGGGTCGAGACCGCAGACTCTGAGTACGGGCCATTCCGTGGGCCCAACACAGAAGGTGGGAACCGATGAACATCGCACGCAAGATCGTCATCACGGTCGCCGCTGGGGCCCTCTCCGTGGGTCTCCTCGGAATCTCCGCACCGGCCCAGGCCATGAAGGACAGCAGCTGGGGCTGCGGCGGATACTGCCGCGTCGCACGCTGAGCTGACCTCAACCCCTAGAACTTGAGACCCGGACCCAACTGTCCCCCCACTTGTTGGGCCCTCGCGCCACTCCCCCCGGCCGGTCTCAGAATGGTGAGGGCGGTGACTCGATCCAGACTCGAGTCACCGCCCTCGCCGCATTTCAGCACACACTGCCACTGCGGACCAGCCCCTGACCCGTCCGGACCTTCGGGCAGTCCCCGAAGTGGGCCTCA
>JBAZRQ010000248.1:0-4483 GCA_041662925.1 Nocardioides sp.
GATCTTCGGGTCGAGCATCAGGATCTGGGCGAGCTCGACCAGCTTCTGCTGGCCGTAGGACAGCGCGTGCGCCTTCTGGTCGCGGAACGCCCGCATGCCGACGTACTCCAGCAGCTCCTCGGCCGCGCGGGCCTCGGCGCCGCTGACCGCGACCTTGCCGAGACCGCGGACCGAGAAGGACCGCTGCGCCGCGACGACGTTCTCGAGCACGGTCATCTCACCGAAGAGCCGGGTGAGCTGGAAGGTCCGGCCCAGGCCGCGGTGGGCACGCGACCAGGACGGCAGCTTGTCGATGCGCTCACCCGCCAGCCAGATCTCGCCGGAGTCGGCGGCGATCGTGTTGTCGATCAGGTTGAAGATCGTGGTCTTGCCTGAGCCGTTGGGCCCGATCAGGCCGGTGATCGACCCCTCGGGTACGACGAACGACGCGCCGTCGACGGCCTTGACCCCGCCGAACGAGCGCCGGAGGTCCTTGACCTCGAGCAGCGGCCGGCCCGGGATCCGGGTGCGGTCGACGACCTGCACCCGGTCGGTGATCGACGCGAGGCTGCCGCCGGAGCCGATGCGGGCACCGACGAGCCCGGCCTTGCCCGACGTACGGCGCCAGTTGAGCAGCGACTCGATCGCCGGGAGGATCCCCTTGGGCAGGAAGATGACGACCACGACGAGCAGGCCGCCGAAGAGGAACAGCCGGATGTTGGCGCCGCCCAGGTCGTTGTTGGCGCACTAGTTGAGGTACTCGATCAGGAACGCGCCGATCACCGGGCCCAACAGGGTGGCCTTGCCTCCGATGAGCAGCGACAGCACGAGCTGCACGCTGAGCAGGATGCTGAACATGCCACGCGGGTCGATGAAGGTCAGGTAGTAGCCGTAGACACCGCCGGCCATGCCGACGAAGAACGTGCTCATGATGAACGCGGTGATCTTCTGGACCGGCAGGTTGATGCCGATGGTGGCGGCCTTGGTCTCGTCCTCGCGGATCGCGATCAGGCCCATGCCGAGCTTGGTACGCCGGATCCACCAGGTCATCAGCAGCTGGCCGCCGAGGATCGCGACCAGCACGTAGTAGAACGGCCAGTTCATGATGTCGCGGTCCCACGTGGGCAGCGGCAGGGTCAGGCCCGCGGTGCCGTTGGTCAGCGAGACCCAGTTGACCGCGATCACCTGGACGAGGAAGAGGAACGCGACCGTGATGATCACGAACGCCGGGCCACGCGAGCGCAGGGACACGAAGCCCAGGACCAGCGCCACGAGGCCGGCGACGACGCCGGCGGCCGGGATGAACCACCACGGGCTGAGCGTCTCGTTGCGCGCCGCGAGGACGCCGACGGTGTAGCCACCGAGGCCCAGGAAGGCACCCTGGCCGAGCGAGATGTAGCCCGCGAAGCCCGAGATGATGTTCAGGCCGCTGGCGCCGACCGCGAAGATCAGCGACAGGATGATCATGTTCTGGTAGTAGATGTCGTCGCTGATCAGGGGGTAGGCCATCAGCAGGACGCCCGCGACCAGCGCGATCGCGCGGCCGATCCAGATCGGCTCGAGGAAGCTGCGCTTCGGCTCGGTCCGGACGGACTCCTCCGCCGCAGAGGTCGTGCTCATGCCATCACCGCGTCTTCTCTCATGCGCGTGCCGAGCAGCCCCTGCGGGCGGATCAGCAGCACGGCGAACACGATCGCGTAGGGCACCGCGGTGGCCCACGACGGCGACACGTAGGCGGACGTCATGGTCTCGGCGACCCCGAACAGCAGGGCGCCGAGGACGGCGCCGTTGAGGCTGCCCATGCCGCCGAGCACCACGATCGCCAGCAGCCGGGCGATCCACTGGTAGTGGGAGCCCGGGACGAACGGATAGAGGATCCCGGTGATCGCCCCGCCGGCCCCCGCCGCGGCGATACCGAGCGCGAACACCAGGGCTGCCACGGAGGTGACCTTGATGCCGACCAGCTCCGCCGACGACGGGTTGATCGCGGCCGCCCGGATGGCCCGGCCCAGCCAGGTCTTGGTCAGGACCACCCACAGGACCGCCAGCACCAGGACGGCGACCAGACCGCCGTACAGCTGGGCCTTCGGCAGGTACAGGCCGGCGAACGCGAACGACTCGTCGCCGTAGGACGGCCGGATGGCCGTGGAGTTGTTCCCCCAGATCTCCCCCATCGCGCCTTCGATCACCAGGGCCAGGCCGAACGTGAGCAGCACCGTCGAGGCCATCGGCGCCGTACGGATCGGCGCGACCAGGACCTTGTAGGTGACCCACCCGAGCGCGAACACGACGGGTGTCGTGATCACGATCGCGAGCAACGGGTCGATGCCGAGCACGTCCCACAGGGAGTAGGTGATGAAGGCGGCCAGGATCAGGAAGGCGCCGTGGGCGATGTTGATCACCCTCATGACGCCGAAGATCAGGGTCAGCCCTCCCGCTGCGAGGGCGTAGACGCCGCCCAGCAGCAGCCCGAGGAGGAGATTCTGGAGGAACTCCGTCATCAGCCGGCGCCTCCAGGCGTCCAGCCCGGCTTGATCTCGGCGGTCGAGGCGTCCGGCGGGAGCACGATCTGCGCCTTGCCGTCCTGCCACTGCCCGATCAGGAACTCACCCGTCGGGCTGCCGTCGTCGTTCCAGGACAGGGGTCCCAGGATGGTGTCCACCTCGTTCTCGCGCAGCCAGTCGGCCATCGCCTCCTGGTCCTCGATGTCACCGACGGCCTCGACGGCCGCCTGCAGCACCTGACCGGCAGCGTAGGCGTCCGCGGCGTCCTCAGGAACCTCGGCGGTGCCGTACATCTCCTCGTACTTCGCGACGAACTCCGCATTGCCGGTGGTGTCGGCGTCCGGGGAGTGGCTCACGGCGTAGAGGACACCCTCGGTGTTCTCGGCACCGATGCCGTCGACGTACTGAGCGCCGAACGACGGGGCGTTGGTCTCGTAGAACATCTCGGGCGTGAAGTCCGCCTTGAGCATCGACCGGGTGAGGCCGATGCCGTCCTCGAACTGGGCGCCGTGCACGACCAGGTCCGGGTCGGCGTTCTTCATGGCGTTGACGATCGTGTCGAAGTTCTTCGTGTCGATCGCGTAGGTCTCCTCGTAGACGGTCTCGATGCCCGCCGCCTCGAGGATCGCCTGGATGCCGGCCACGTTGGGTGCCGCGAAGGGGTCGTCCAGGGTGGGGTACGCCGCGGTCTCGGGGCGCTGGTCCTCGGGCAGGGCGGCGACGTACTCCGCGAAGACCTTGCCCTGCTTGTCCGAGGTGGCCTGCTGGGCGAAGAAGAGGAACCTGAAGTCGCGGCTGAACATGTCGGGCGACCCGCCGGCCGGCTCGACGAACAGCATCTGGTTCTTCTCCGCGACCGCCGAGGCGGGCAGGTTGAGCAGCGAGGAGAAGGTCCCGAGGAGGAGGTCCACCTTGTCCTGCGCGATGAGTGCGTTGTAGTCGGAGACGATCGTGTTCTGGTTGGACGCGTCGTCCTTGATCACCAGCTCGACGTCGCGGTCCAGCAGGCCGCCGGACTCGTTGACCATCTCCTTCCAGACCTGGTAGCCCTCCTCGGCCGCCGTGCCTGGCTGGGAGAACTCACCGGTCAGCGGGAGTGACGTCCCGATCTGGATCGGGCCATCGGAGTCACTCTCGGAGTCACCCCCGCAGGCGGCCAGCGTGACGGCCAGCACCCCTGCCGTTGCCGTGGCTGTGAGGCCTCGGCGGATCGAGACGTAGGACATACTTCCTCCTCGGTGTTGCATACCCTAGCGCCGCAATCGATTGCGGCGCCGCCAGTCTTGTGAGTGAGGACACACCTGTCAAGGATCTGGGCACAATCCGTGCCGATACGTGACTTCCCAGGCAGGGTCCGCCGCTGACCTAGGGCTTCGATGCAGTGCGATTGCTTGCAAACGGTTGTGGCTCGTGCCAGCCTCGCCCCATGACCGAACAACCGCCGCGGTCGGCCGAGGTCGTCGTCATCGGCGCCGGCCACAACTCGCTCGTCTGCGCGGCCTACCTCGCCCGGTCCGGGCTGCAGGTGCTGGTCCTCGAGGCCAACGCGACGCCTGGCGGCAACACCCGCACCGAGGCGCTGACGCTGCCCGGCTTCGCCCACGACTCGTGCAGCAGCGCCCACGTCCTGATCCAGGGCAACCCGCTCATCCGGGACGACGAGCTGGGCCTGCTGGCCGACCACGGCTTGACCTACCTGACGACCGATCCCGCGGTGGTGATGCCCCAGGCAGACGGCGACGTGCTGGTCATGCACCCGGACCTCGACCGGACCTGCGCCGAGATCGCGCGCTGGTCGACCGACGACGCCGACGCCTTCCGGACGCTCGTCACCGAGTGGCGCGGCGGGCTCGCCGCGGCTCACGGGCGCTGGAGCTCGCTGCTCCCCCAGCCCGACGACGATGCCTCACGTCGCTACCTGTCGCTGCGCGAGGAGTCGGCCTGGGACGTCGTCCACGCCCGGTTCACCCACCCCGTGGTGCGCTCGTTCATGCTGTGGA
>JBAZRQ010000249.1:0-3986 GCA_041662925.1 Nocardioides sp.
CCACGAGCGCCTGGCCACCCTTGGCGTCGCGGGCCACCTGCATGCCGGCGATGTTGACCTGGGCGTCGCCGAGGAGCTTGCCGAGGGTGCCGACCATGCCGGGCTTGTCGCTGTAGGTGAAGAAGGCCAGGTGGTTGGTCGGCTCGATGTCGATCTCGAAGCCGTTGACCTCGACCAGACGCTCCTTCTGGTTGATCCCGACGAGCGTGCCGCTGACCGAGATCTGCGACCCGTCGGCGAGGGTGCCGCGGATGGTGATCAGGTTGCGGTGGTCGGGGCTCTCGCTGTCGGTGACCAGGCGTACGGCGGTGCCGCGCTCGGCGGCGAGCAGCGGGGCGTTGACGTAGGAGACCTGGTCCTCGACGACGTCGGTGAAGACGCCCTTGAGGGCCGCGAGCTCGAGCACCTTCACGTCGAACTCGGTGATCTCGCCACGCACCTCGACGTCGATCTGCTGGGCGACCTCGCCGGCCAGCGCGGTGAAGACGCGGCCGAGCTTCTCGGTGAGCGGGATGCCGGGGCGCACGTCCTCGGCGATGACCCCGCCCTGGACGTTGACCGCGTCGGGCACGAGCTCGCCGGACAGCGCGAGCCGCACCGACTTGGCGACCGCGATGCCGGCCTTCTCCTGCGCCTCGTCGGTCGACGCGCCGAGGTGCGGCGTGGCCACGACGTTCTCGAGCTCGAAGAGCGGGCTGTCGGTGCACGGCTCCTTGGCGAACACGTCGAGGCCGGCGGCCGCGATGCGGCCGGTCTTGAGGGCGTCGTAGAGCGCGCCTTCGTCGACGATGCCGCCGCGCGCGGCGTTGACGATCACCAGCGAGGGCTTGGCCTTCGCGAGCTGCTCGGCGCCGATCAGGCCCACGGTCTCGGGAGTCTTGGGGAGGTGGACCGACATGAAGTCGGCCTCGGCGAAGAGGGTGTCGAGGTCGACGAGGCGCACGCCCATCTGGGCGGCGCGGCCGGCCTGCACGTAGGGGTCGTAGGCGATGACGTTCATGCCGAACGCGCTCAGGCGCTGGGCGACGAGCACGCCGATCCGGCCGAGACCGACGATGCCGACGGTCTTCTCGTAGAGCTCGATGCCGGTGTACTTCGAGCGCTTCCACTCGCCGCCCCGCAGCGCGGCGTGGGCCGGCGAGATGTGGCGCGCGGCGGCCAGCATCAGCGCGACGGCGAGCTCGGCGGCGCTGACGATGTTGGAGGTCGGCGCGTTGACGACCATGACACCCGACTGGGTCGCGGCCTTCACGTCGACGTTGTCGAGGCCGACGCCTGCGCGGGCCACCACCTTGAGCCGGGTCGCCGCGGCGAGCGCCTCGGCGTCGACCTTGGTCGCGGAGCGGACCAGGATCGCGTCGACGTCGACGATCGCGGGCAGCAGCTCGGCGCGGTCGGCGCCGTTGCAGCTGCGGATCTCGAAGTCCGGTCCGAGCGCCTCGACGGTGGCGGGGCTCAGCTCTTCGGCGATGAGTACGACGGGCTTGCTCACAGCGATGTCCTCAAGGTTGATGCGGAGGGGAGGTCGCACGACGCTGTGCCGGGTCCACGTTACCTGACCGTCACACCAGCAAATGAATCGCGCGCGTGTGACAAGACGCCTAACGTCGGGGGTCGCATGTCCTCCGTGATCACCCTCTCCGCCGTCGACTTCTCCTGGCCCGACGGGACCCCCGTCTTCGATGGGCTCGACCTGCTCGTCGGGCCCGGGCGCTCCGGCCTGGTCGGCGTCAACGGCTCGGGCAAGTCCACGCTGCTGCGCCTCGCCGCGGGCGCGCTCACCCCCTCGCGCGGCCACGTCACGGTCACCGGGGAGGTCGGCTACCTCCCGCAGGACCTGACCCTGCGCACCGACCGGGCGGTCACCGACTTCCTGGGGATCGAGCCGGTCCTGCGCGCGCTGCGATCCGTCGAGGAGGGCTCGGTCGACCAGGCCGACTTCGACACCATCGGCGAGGACTGGGACGTCGCCCAGCGCGCCGAGGCCGAGCTCGGCCGGATCGGTCTCCCGCCCGACGTGCTCGGACGCACGCTGGGCGAGCTCTCCGGCGGCGAGGTCACCCAGCTCGGCCTGGCCCGGCTGCTGCTGCGACGGCCCGACGTACTGCTGCTGGACGAGCCGACCAACAACCTCGACGCCACGGCGCGGCACCGTCTCTACGACGTCGTCGAGGCGTGGAGCCGCAACCTGCTGGTCGTCAGCCACGACCGCGAGCTGCTCGAGCGGGTCGACCGGATCGGTGACCTGCGCGGCGGCAACGTGCGGTGGTACGGCGGCGGCTACTCGGCCTACGCCGCCCAGGTCGCCGCGGAGCAGGAGGCGGCCGAGCAGGCGGCGGCCGGCGCCCGCTCCGACGTACGACGCCAGCGCAACGACGTGGTCGAGGCCGAGCGGCAGCTGGCCCAACGCCGCCGGGTCGCACACCGGGCGGAGAGGTCGGCGGGGCTGGGCAAGGCGCAGGTCAACTTCAAGAAGAACACCGCCGAGCGATCGGCCGCGTCCCTGCGCAAGGTCCACGGCGAGCGTCTGGAGGACGCGCGCGAGCGCCTGGCCGACGCCGAGTCGCGGCTGCGCGAGGACCGCGAGATCCGCATCGACCTGCCCGAGACCGAGGTGCCACGCGGGCGCACGGTCCTCACCACCGACGCACTGGTCCTGCGCACGGGCACCCGGGTCGACCTGGACGTGCGCGGCCCGGACCGGGTGGCCGTGACCGGACCCAACGGGAGCGGGAAGACGACCCTGCTGCACACCGTCGCCGGGCTGCTCCCGCCGCTGTCCGGGTCGGTGGAGACGCACGTGCCGGTCGGGCTGCTCGCGCAGCGGCTCGACCTGCTCGACGACGAGCTCAGCGTCTTCGCCAACGTCGCGGCGGCCGCGCCGGGCGCCGACCCCAACGCGGTGCGCGCCCGGCTCGCACGCTTCCTGTTCCGCGGCACCGCGGCCGACCGGATCGCCGGCGAGCTCTCCGGTGGTGAGCGCTTCCGCGCCACCCTGGCCGCCGTGCTCCTGGCCGACCCGGCCCCTCAGCTGCTGCTCCTCGACGAGCCGACCAACAACCTCGACTTCGCGTCGTACGACGCCCTCGTCTCCGCCCTCTCCTCCTACCGCGGCGCGCTCCTGGTCGCCAGCCACGACGCCGCCTTCCTCGACGACATCGCGGTCGACCGGACCATCGAGCTGCTGGGAGAGTGACGGCCGTGACCCTCGAGACCGACCGCCTGGTGCTGCGTGACTGGCAGCCCGACGACGCCCCCGTCGTACTCGACATCCTGAGCCGCGCCGACGTGGTGCGCTGGCTCGACGACGGCGAGCCCCAGCTGCTCACCGACCTGGACGAGGCGCGCGCCAAGATCGGGTCCTGGCAGGACCTCGTGCCGCCCTTGAAGCAGTGGGCGATCGAGGTCCGCGACACCGGCCAGGTGGTCGGCTGGGTGTGCCTGGTCCCGATCCCGAACTCCGGCGGTCTCGTCCAGATCGGCTGGACGCTGCACCCCGACGCCCACGGCCACGGCTACGCCTCCGAGGCCGCCCGCGCCGTGCTCGCCCACGGCCTCGCGTCCGGCCTCCCCGAGGTCCGGGCGCTGATGATCCCCGACAACGAGCCGTCCATCCGGGTGGCCCGACGTCTCGGCATGCGCGACCTCGGCATCACCGACCAGTGGTACGAGGGCCCCTCGCGGGTCTTCGTCGCGAGCTGACCGACGCCTGCAACGCGTAGCGTGCGCGCGGAGAGTCCGATCGTCCTGTCAGATCATGGGTACTTGGGTTTCCGGCGCTCCCCGTGACTGGCTCCGGGTCACCATGTCTCCGTGCTCCTTCAGGAACCGATCTCGATCCACCTCGTCCGGGAAGAGGAGGATCGTCCAGGCGGAGCGGGCGCCCGTTCGGCGCAGCGTCGCGCAACGGTGGTTCCCGTCCTCGAGGAAGTACTCGCCGTCGTGATGTGACACGAGCAGCGGCGGGGGGTGCCACCCCTCCTCGA
>JBAZRQ010000249.1:3996-4463 GCA_041662925.1 Nocardioides sp.
CATGCCCTCCACGTCGGACTCCCAATCCTCCTTGGCGACGGGGACGACCACCTCGTCCCCGTCGGGACCGGCCATCGGCGTGAGTCGATCGAGGGCGATTCGGATCGGGCCCAGGTAGACCGTGCCCTTCAGCGCCAAGGCGACGGCCAACTCGGGGTTGTTGCTGCCTGGGCTGCAGAGGAAGTCGACCACCCAGTCTGCAAGCCGGTCCTCGTCTGCGGCGCGCTGGGCCGACGTGAGTGAGAACTTCTCGTCGTCGCTCACTCAGGCGCCGTCGCGATCAGCTCGGCCAGCGCCCCCAACGATGAGATCCGTTCATAACCGGCGTCGAGGTGAAGACCGAGTGGATCCATGAGAAACGGGCGGATGCCGGCCCGGCGGGCGCCGACGACGTCGAAGGCAGGCATGTCACCGACGTACCAGACCTGGTCCGGGTCGAGTCCCATGAGGTCGATGGCCGCTTGGAA
>JBAZRQ010000250.1:0-4462 GCA_041662925.1 Nocardioides sp.
CCCGACGCTTCATGGCCACCGGCGGCTCGCCGGCGTCACGGGTCAGCGACCGGCTGAAGTGGTACGGCGAGGAGTGGGCGTCGCCGGCCATGTCACCGAGCGTCCGGTTGTCCTCGTCGAGCACGGCGTCGAGCAGCTCGCGCAGCCGGTCACGTCCCTCCATGTCGTCCAGTGTGAAGGCAGGCGGCGGCTGCGCGCCCGACCGTTCTTGCTCAGGTCGCCAGGCTCAAGCGGGCAGCGCCGCGATCGCCTGGTCGGCGAGGTCGGGCGCGTCGAACGGCAGCCAGACGATGCGCGGGTCCTTCTTGAACCACGAGTCCTGGCGGCGCGCGAACCTCCGGGTCGCGAAGACCGTGCGCTGACGGGCGTCGTCGAGGCTCAGGTCGCCCGCCAGGTGCGCGACCACGTCGCGGTAGCCGATCGCCCGGCGCGCGGTGAGCCCCTCCGCGAGGCCCTCGTCCAGGAGGCGCCGTACCTCGTCGACGAAGCCGGCCTCGAACATCGCGGCGACCCGCTGCTCGATCCGCACGTCCAGGGTGGGCCGGTCGATGAGCAGGCCGATCTGGACGGTGCGCGGGTCGGAGTACTCCAGCGAGGGCAGCGACGCGGACCAGGGGCGACCGGTGAGCTCGATGACCTCGAGGGCGCGTACGACGCGGCGGCCGTTGAGCGGCTCCATCTTCGCGGCGGCCACGGGGTCGGTCTCGGCGAGCCGGGCGTGCAGGGCGGCCGGGCCGACGGCGGCGAGCTCGGCCTCCCAGCGCGCCCGGACCGCGGGGTCGGTGTCGGGGAACTCGAAGCGGTCCAGGACCGCGCGGGTGTAGAGCGCGCTGCCACCGACCAGGACGGGCGTCGTGCCGCCGGCGCGGAGCCGCGCGGCCGTCTCGCGCGCCTGCTCCTGGAAGTGCGCGACGCTCAGCGGCTCGCGCACAGACAGCAGGTCGAGCAGGTGGTGCGGGATGCCGCGGCGCTCGGCGAGCGGCACCTTCGCCGTACCGATGTCCATGCCGCGGTAGACCTGCATCGCGTCGGTGTTGACGATCTCGCCGCCGAGCCGCTCCGCCAGGTCCAGGGACAGACCGGTCTTGCCCGACGCCGTGGCGCCCACGAGCGCGACGATCGGCGGTGTGGGCATGTGGCTAGTGTGGCAAGGACGAGCTGGCGACAGCACTGCACCCGACAGCACTGCACCGAGTAAGGAGCGACATGGGTTTCCTGGACAAGGCCAAGGGCAAGCTGACCGACGCGGTCGACAAGCACGGCGACAAGATCTCCGACGGCATCGACAAGGCGGCCGCGGCAGCCGACAAGAAGACCGGCGGCAAGCACACCGACAAGATCAACAAGGCCACGGGTGCGGCCAAGGACGGGCTGGACAAGCTCGACAACAAGAACGACGACCTCAAGTGAGCGACCCCCAGGACACCCCTCCCGGCGAGCACGGGAGCGAGCTGCCCGACGGTGACGACGGGGTCGACGAGACCGCCCCCTTGCAGGAGGAGAACGCCGGGACGTCGCAGGACCAGCCGTCCCAGTGACCGATCCGACCCACGGCCGCTTCGTCATCGTCCCCGCTGCCTACCTGTTCCTGCTGCGCGACGGTTCCTCCGGCCAGGAGGTGCTGCTCCAGCTGCGCCAGAACACCGGCTACATGGACGACCACTGGGCCGCGGCCGCGGCCGGCCACGTCGAGCGCGGCGAGACGGCGTACGACGCCGTCGCCCGGGAGGCCGCCGAGGAGATCGGCGTCGGCGACCTCTCCCCGCAGTTCCTGACCGCGATGCAGCGCACCGCCCACGCCGAGCCGATCGACGAGCGGATCGACTTCTTCTTCACCGCCACGTCGTGGTCGGGTGAGCCGCGCATCGTCGAGCCCGAGAAGTGCGCCGACCTGCGCTGGTGCCCACTCGACGACCTGCCCGACCCCGTCGTACCTCACGAGCGGGCCGTGTTGGAGGCGCTCCGGAGGGGTACCGCCCAGCCGTACACCACCTTCGGATTCTGAGGAGCCACATGCCTGACGCGGATCTGGGACCCAAGCCCGAGCCGGAGATCGAGCCCGGCGAGCCCAACCCCGGCGGGGTCGACGCCGTCTCCCACGACGACGGCGACGCGCAGCCGGTCCCCGCTGACCTCACCCCCGAGGACAACCCCGCGGTCGAGGACGCCCTGCCCGACGAGATGAAGGAGGGCGAGGACACCTCCACCGAGGCGACCGAGCAGAGCTCCGACGACGACAACACCGGCGCCGCAGACGAGGCCGACCGGGAGAACCCCGCATGACCGGCAACCGCAGCAGGGACCCGCGCTCCGGCTGAGCTCTCGTAGTCGAACGTACCTATCGGGCTCCGCCGCACCCCGCTCAGGCGGCGCACGTGCACTGGAGGCCGCGTTGGGTACGTTCGTGTACGACGGCGGCGAGCACCTCACGGACGTAGGCGGGGTCGAACATCACGTCCTCCCACGCGAACCGCAGCACCAGCCAGCCATGGACGGCGAACGCGTTGTAGCGGCGCGCGTCGCGCTTGAGATCCGCACGACCTCCGTGCCACTCGAACGAGTCGGCCTCGAGGACGACCATCAGGTCCTCGTCGACCAGGTCCGGACGGCCGAGAAACTCCGTGCGGTTGAAGATCGGCACCTGGGGACGCACCCGAAGGCCCGAGACGTCCAGAGCGATGGCGCGCAACGCTGACTCGAACGGGTTATCGGCCAGGTCGCTGGCCTCAGCGGCGACGCGACGCACCTGTCGGGACCCGGGGCCCCTTGCCTCGGACGCGATTCTCACCAGGCGTGAGCCGGAGAAGCCGTCCCGCAAGGCTGAGTCCGCGACGGCCAGCCCGGTCGCAAGGTCGGGTGAACGAAGGCAGTCCATCAGCGTGCGCTCGCGCGTGGTGACCGCACCAGCCACGTCGTCCATCTGGAGGTCAGCTCGATGAAGGGTGACCTCGGCACGCTGCTTGGGCGTGACCTTGCGGTTGCGAGGCACTGTCACGTCGGGGAGCGGCGGCGGCTGCTTGACCGCCCAGCCCCAGTACAGAGCGGCACTCAGGTGGGACACCGCCCCACTCAGTCTGTGGGCCGCCCGGACTGCCTCGTCTGCGTCGGGGAGGGCGTAGCGCCCGCGGCTGACGACCACGACCTCGGAGGCGGCGAGGGCAGCGTCCACCTCGGCTCGCGACGACAGGCGCACGAGCTCGGCGCGCGTGGCAATGCCACCCAGCTGCACAAGCACCTCGCGGACCGACATTGCGTCAGCATCCAGCGATCGCACCGGGGCCGTCTCCGGCCATCCACAGGCTCAGCGCAGGCGGCGCGTGTCGAGCGGGATCTCGACGGCGGTGCCATGGGCGGAGCGCTCGACCCAGTAGGCGCCGGCACCGTCGGTCTCGCTGAGCGCCTCGACCATCTCGGTGCCGCGGTAGAGCAGGCCGGCCCCGTCGTCGGTGGCGTAGCCGGCGGGCAGCGAGCCGTCGGCCACCAGCGACTGGAAGAGCGGGCGCCGCTGCTGCTCGGAGTCGTAGTGGACGCCGTTGGAGTACGGCAGCAGCGCCAGGCCGTTGGTGATCGGGCGCAGGTCCGGGCCGAAGGAGTCGGTGGTCCCACCGATGTGCCAGCAGATCGACCCGGCGGAGACGCCGGTCAGCACGACGCCGGCCTCCCACGCCTCGCGCATGGCGTCGCCGACGCCGTGCAGCTCCCACATCGCCAGCAGGCCGGCGACGCTGCCGCCGAAGACCCAGATCACGTCCTGGGCGAGCAGGTGCTCGCGGACGTCCGGCACGTTGGGCATGGTGAACAGCTGCAGGTGCGACGGTGTGAAGCCGGCCAGCTGCGCCATGTCGTAGAAGTTGCGGATGCCGTCGGGCGAGTCGCCCCCGGCGGTCCCGAGGTAGCAGACCTTCGGTGCCCGGCCGGTCACGCCGGCAAGCTCGATGGCGTGGTGCGTGAGCGGTCCGACCTCCCAGCGGGTGCGCGAACCCGCCACGATGCCGCCCGAGGTGGCCAGGATGGTGGGGGCGTCGGCGGCCATCAGCGGCACGCCGGGGCGTCGGGGAGCGGCGCGGGTACGCCGAGGGAGGGCATGCCCAGCGTGACGCCCGCGCCCGGACCGGCCGGCGAGGCCTGGCGGGCCTCCCACGCGTCGCCGGAGCGGGTACGACGGACGGTCGCCGGCCCGTCCGCGACCAGGTGGTGCGGGGCGGCGTAGGTGATGTCGACCGTGACCAGGTCGCCCGGACGAACGGGCTGGTCGGGGGCCGCGAAGTGCACGAGGCGGTTGTCGCGGCCGCGACCCGACAGCCGCAGGGTGGCGGCGTCCTTGCGGCCCTCGCCCTCGGCGACCATCAGCTCGACGCTGCGGCCGACGAGGCGCTGGTTCTCCTCCCACGCGATCTCGTTGACCAGGTCGACCAGGCGGCCGTAGCGGTCCTTGACCACCGCCGGCGAGATCTGGTCGTCG
>JBAZRQ010000251.1:0-4459 GCA_041662925.1 Nocardioides sp.
GGGGTTCCACACCTGCTGGGGGTCCACGAAGCCCTGGCTCTTGCCCCCCATGCCCTCGACCCGGGGCCAGCCGTAGTTGGCGCCCTTGGTGATCCGGTTGAGCTCGTCGAACTCGTCCTGCCCGAACTCCGAGGCCCACAGGACGCCCGCGTCGTCGAAGGCCAGGCCCTGGACGTTGCGGTGGCCCCACGACCAGACGGCGGTGCCGAACGGGTTGCCCGGTGCCGGGCGTCCCTCGGTCGTGATCCGCAGGATCTTGCCGGCCAGGCCGCGCCGCTCCTGGGCGAGCGCGGGGGTGCCGGTCTCCCCGGTGGAGACGTAGAGGAAGCCGTCGGGGCCGAACTCCAGCCGGCCGCCGTCGTGGATCATGCCGTTGGGGATGCCGGTCAGGATCGGCTTCGGCCGGCCGAGCCGGTTGCCCTCGAGCCGCGCCCGTACGACGCGGTTGTCGGCGGCGGTGCTGACGTAGAAGTAGAGGAGCCGGTCGCGCTCGAAGTCCGGCGAGACGGCCACGCCGAGCAGGCCGGCTTCGTACTGCGGTACGGCGATGTCGATGGTGCCGACCTCGACCACCTCGTGGTCGGGGCCGGTGATCAGCAGCACCCGGCGGGTGTCGCGCTCGGTGACCACGGCGTCGCCGTCGGGGAGGAAGCCCAGGCCCCAGGGCGCCTCGAGGCCGATCGCGATCTCCTCGACGACCTCCGGCTCGCCGCTGCCGGGCTCCTCGGTCGCGGGCGGCGTCGCCGACGTCGACGGAGCCGTGGGTACGCCGGAGCCCTGCGGCTCGGCCGGCGGGGTGCCGGTGATCGTCACCTCGCTCTCGTTGCCACCCTGGGAGCAGGCGCCCAGCACGAGCAGGGGCACGAGCGCGGCCGTGGCGAGTCGGGCCGCCCGGGGCAGGCGCATCTCAGCCCACCCGCTCCAGGAACTCCACGAGCAGCTGGTGCACGACCGCCGGCTGCTCCATCTGGATGAAGTGGGTGCCCCGCAGCTCGGAGTAGGTGGCGTCGCGCACCCGCTCGGCGGCGGTGGCCATGTCCCGAGCCCCCGCGAGGATGTCGTAGGTGCCGGAGACGAACGCGCACGGCACCGTCACCCGGCTGAGGGGGACTCGCGCGTGCTTCGAGGTGCTGAGCGCCAGCTGCATGTACCAGCCGACCGGGATCGCGAGCAGGTCCCGGACCGCCTGCGCGGCGAGCTCGGGGTCGGGCACCCGGAACATGAAGCCGGTGCGGGTCAGCAGGTCGATCGCGCGCGGGCCGATCGGCAGCCGTGACGCGATCGGGGTCAGCGCCCACCCGCCGTACTTGAGGCCGCGGGTGATGTTGACCGCGATCGCCCGGGCGACCGGGTGGGGCAGCCGCAGCGGCCCGAGCATGGTGGCGAAGGTGTCACCCGGGACGCCGGCGACGGCGAACAGCCCGCGCACGCGCTCGGGGTTGCGCACCGCCATCTCGAACATCGTGTTGACGCCCATCGACCAGCCCATCAGCACCGCGTTGTCGATGCCGAAGTGGTCCATCACGGACAGGCCGTCCTCGACGAAGTGCTCGATCTCGATGTGGCTGGGGTCGGCCGGCCGGTCGGATCCGTTGCAGCCGCGGTGGTTCCAGGAGACGACCCGGACGCCGCAGCCGGGGTCCAGGAGGGCCGGCCACGCGAAGGGGCCGGTGCCGAGGCCGTTGCAGAGCACGACGGTGGGGCCGTCGACGAGCCCGTCGGGGTCGTTGGTCCAGGCCCGCAGCACGGTCCCGTCGTCGGACAGGACGTCGTGGTAGACGAGCGAGGGGGCAGTCGTGGCCCGCGCGGGGGAGGTCGGCATGGAGAGATTGTGCCCCAGACCCGCACAGAGACAGGGGACCGTGGCCCGCTCAGCCGTGGGCGGCCCTCGTGTCAGCCGTCCCGGCGGATGCGGCGTGCAGGGCGGCGAAGAACTCGTCGACCTCCTCCCGCTCGGCCCGGCGCTGGGCGCACTCGGTGGTGGCGAGCATGGCGTTGCGGCGGGCCCGCTGCTGCGACTCCACCGCCCAGCGGCGGACGGCGTCGGCGATCAAGGGTGGGGCGAACGAGGTGATCATGACGACTCCGAGGGTGCCCGAGGATGACTGCGTCCCGTCGACGCTAGCCAGGCGGCGAGACGGGGGCGTCTCCGTCGCGTGACATCTGGGTGAACTAGTCCGGCCCAGCTGGTCGGGCCCACTAGTCCGGTACCGGCTCCGCGATCGTGCCGCCGGCGCGGGTGGCCCCGATGCTGGCGACGACCACGCACGCCATCGCGACCAGCTGCAGTGGGGTGAGCAGCTCGCGCAGCACCAGGAGGCCGGCGAGCGCGGCTGCGGCCGGCTCCAGGCTCATCAGGACCCCGAAGACCGCCGGCCGCAGCGACCGCAGCGCGACCAGCTCGCACGTGTAGGGGATCACCGAGCTGAGCAGGCCCACGGCGGCGCCGAGCAGCAGGATCCGCGGGTCGCCCAGCGCCGAGCTCCCGGCGTTCACGGCGAACGGCGTGAGCATCAGGGTGGCCACGACGCTGGCGAGGGTGAGCCCGTCGAAGCCGGGCCACCGGCGCCCGGTCTGCGCGCTGAGCAGGATGTACGACGCCCACGCGGCGCCGGCGACGACCGCGAAGGCCACGCCGGCCACGTCCAGGTCGGCGCGCTCGAACCCCAGGAGCAGGACCCCGGCGGCGGCCAGCGCGACCCAGAGCAGGTCGCGCGCACGCCGGGAGCCGAGGACCGCGAGCGTCAGCGGGCCCACGAACTCGATGGTCACGGCGATGCCCAGGGGGATCCGTGCGAAGGACTGGTAGATCGCCCAGTTCATCACCCCCAGGCTCAGCCCGAAGCCGAGCACCACCAGCCAGTCCTGCCGGCTGCGGCCCCTCAGCGCCGGGCGGGCCAGCAGCCACAGGATGACCGCGCTCGTGACCAGTCGCAGCCAGACGATGGTCGTGGGTGAGATCTCGTCGAAGAGGCTCTTGGCGATACCGGCCCCGAACTGCACGGACAGGATGCCGACCAGCACCAGCCAGATCGGTGAGACGACAGCCCGTGGCCGCACCGATGAGTTGGGACTGGTCACCGGGTCAATCTAGGAGAACAGTTCGGTTGACCAGGACAGAGGCATGGACAGAGGCATGGACAGGGGAGTCGCGATGGGCACGGTGCTGATGGTCGGGACCCGCAAGGGACTGTGGGTCGGTAGGTCGGACGACGACCGCGTGGACTGGGAGTTCACCGGTCCGCATCACGACATGGAGGAGGTCTACTCCTGCATGGTCGACGACCGCGGCGGCACGCCGCGGCTCTTCGCGGGCTCCTCCTCGACGTGGCTCGGGCCCCAGGTGCGCTGGTCCGACGACCTCGGCGCGAGCTGGCAGGAGGGCGCCGGCGTGCGGTTCCCGGAGGAGTACGACGCCTCGGTCGAGCGGGTCTGGCAGCTGACCCCGGGCAGTGAGCCCGGTGTGGTCTGGGCCGGCACCGAGCCCGGCGCGGTGTGGCGGTCGGTGGACGACGGCCGGAGCTTCGCCCTCGAGGAGGCGCTCTGGAACCACCCCCAGCGCCCCGAGTGGGGCGCCGGCTTCGGCGGCCAGGCCTTCCACACGATCCTCCCGCACCCCACCGACGCCGAGTCGGTGACCGTGGCGATCTCCACCGGCGGGGTCTACCAGACCACCGACGGCGGCGGCTCCTGGGCGCCGCGCAACCAGGGGATCCGGGCGGAGTTCCTGCCCGAGGGTCAGCAGTACCCCGAGTTCGGGCAGTGCGTCCACAAGGTGACCCGGCACCCCTCGAGGCCGGAGCGGCTCTACCTCCAGAACCACGGCGGGGTCTACCGCTCCGACGACGAGGGCGGCAGCTGGACCTACATCGGTGACGGCCTGCCCTCCGACTTCGGCTTCCCGGTCGTCGTCCACCCGCACGAGCCGGACACGATCTTCGTGTTCCCGATCGGTGCCGGCGACGGCCGCTACCCGCCCGGCGCGCACGCCCGGGTCTACCGCTCCCGCGACGCCGGCGACACCTGGGAGGAGCTCGGCAACGGACTGCCCGACGACTTCTACGTCGGGGTGATGCGCGACGCGATGGCCGCCGACACCCACGACTCCGCCGGCCTGTACGTCGGGGCACGCAACGGCGCCGTCTGGGGCTCGGCCGACGCGGGGGAGACCTGGCGCCAGCTGGTGTGCAACCTGCCCGACGTACTCGTGGTCCGCGCCGCGAAGACCTGACAGCCCGACCCCGACGGCCCGTCAGCCCTGGAGCACGTGTGGCCCCATCGGCGGCGGGTCCGGCGGCGGCGCCTCGGCGGCGCCGTCGTCATCCTCGAACACCATCGGCTCGGGGACACCGGCGGTGATCTGGGTGCCGTCGGCACGGTGCCCGCCGACGAGGGGCCGCTCACCGAGGACGCCGCCGATGCGGACGCCGTGGCAGTCCAGCCGCACCTCGAGCGGCCG
>JBAZRQ010000252.1:0-4450 GCA_041662925.1 Nocardioides sp.
GTCTCGGGGTCGACCGTGTGCCCGTGCTCCTGGGCGGCGGCCTCGTCGAACGAGCGCAGCCAGCAGGCCATGGCCTCCCGGTCGTGCAGGGCGTCGTAGGCGTGGACCCAGCCGTGCTCGGGGTCCTCCCACCAGCCGACGAAGGCATGGTCGAGGCGCGCCTCGGGGTGCTCGTAGTAGGCGAGCGGCACCTGGTAGAGCTCGACGGCGTCCACCGCGTCGGCGGTGACGTCGGAGTAGCCCACCTGGACCAGGTGGATGACGACGCGTGGGCTGTCCTCCACCCGTCCGGGGACCTCGCCGACGGTGCGGACACCGGTGACCGTGAAAGGCCGGCCCTTCCCGGCGAACCAGCGGGTGCGGGCAAGGTAGTCGGCGAAGACCTGGGGCTCGAGGTGCCCGGAGGCCTGAGGCGCGTTCACAGCAGCTGCCCCTCTCCATGGTCGGCGGCAGGTGTCAGACGGAACCAGTAGAAGCCGTATCCGCCCAGGGTGAGCAGGTAGGGCAGCTCGCCGACGCGCGGGAACGGCACACCGCCGAGCAGCTCCACCGGGACCATGCCCTCGAAGCGACGCAGGTCGAGCTCGACCGGCTGCGCGAAGCGGGACAGGTTGTTGATGCACACGATGATGTCCTGGGTGCCGTCGTCGGCGACGTGCTCGCGGGCGTAGGAGAGCACGGCCGGGTTGGACCCGCCGAGGTCGTGGAACGACCCGAGCCCGAACGCGTCGTGGCGGCGGCGTGCGTGGATCATCCGCCGCGTCCAGTGCAGCAGCGAGGACGGGTTCTCCAGCTGGGCCTCGACATTGACCGACTGGTACCCGTAGACGGGATCTTGAATCGCCGGGAGGAACAGCTTGCCCGGCGTCGCCGCGGAGAACCCGGCGTTGCGGTCGGGTGTCCACTGCATCGGGGTGCGGACGCCGTCACGGTCGCCGAGCCAGATGTTGTCGCCCATCCCGATCTCGTCGCCGTAGTAGAGGACCGGTGAGCCGGGCAGCGACAGCAGCAGGGCGTTGAAGAGCTCGATCTGGTTGGTGTCGTTGTCCAGGAGCGGGGCGAGCCGCCGGCGGATGCCGATGTTGGCCTTCATCCGCGGGTCCTTGGCGTACTCGTCCCACATGTAGTCGCGGTCGTCGTCGCTGACCATCTCGAGGGTCAGCTCGTCGTGGTTGCGCAGGAAGATGCCCCACTGGCAGTTGCCCGGGATGGGAGGCGTCTGCTCGAGGATCTCCGAGATCGGGAAGCGCGACTCACGTCGTACGGCCATGAAGATGCGCGGCATCACCGGGAAGTGGAAGCACATGTGGCACTCGTCGCCGACCCAGGCGCCGTGCTCGTCCTCGGTGCTGCCGAAGTAGTCGACGACGTCGGCCGGCCACTGGTTGGCCTCGGCCAGGAGGATCCGGCCGGGGTACTTCTCGTCGACGAAGCGGCGCACCTTGCGCAGGAACTCGTGGGTCTCGGGGAGGTTCTCGCCGTTGGTGTCGGGACGCTCGTAGAGGTAGGGCACGGCGTCGAGGCGGAACCCGTCGAGACCCATGTCGAACCAGAACGAGATGGCCTCGAGGATCGCGTCGTGCACGGCCGGGTTGTCGTAGTTGAGGTCCGGCTGGTGGGAGAAGAACCGGTGCCAGAAGTACTGCTGGCGCACGGGGTCCCAGGTCCAGTTGGACGGCTCGGTGTCGACGAAGATCACCCGGGCGTCCTGGTAGAGCTCGTCGGTGTCGGACCACACGTAGAAGTCGCCGTAGGGCCCGTCGGGGTCCTCGCGGCTGGCCTGGAACCACGGGTGCTGGTCGCTGGTGTGGTTCATGACGAAGTCGATGATCACGCGGATGCCGCGCTTGTGGGACTCGTCGAGGAAGTGGTGGAAGTCCTCGACGGTCCCGGCCTCGGGGAGGATGTTGGTGAAGTCGGCGACGTCGTAGCCGCCGTCGCGCAGCGGCGAGGTGAAGAACGGCGGCACCCACAGGCAGTCGACGCCGAGCCACTCGAGGTAGTCGAGCTTCTCCGTGAGGCCCTTGAAGTCACCGGTGCCGTCACCGTTGGAGTCGCGGAAGGACCGCACCATCACCTCGTAGAACACCGCCGTCTTGAACCAGTCGGGGGTGCTGCCCACGGTGTCCGGGAACGGGTCGGTCGGGCCGGTCGAGTCGGCCAAGTCGGTCTGGGGACTGTTCACGGCAAGGGGCTCGGTCACTCATTGCTCCTGATGGTCAGCACGTGCGCGGGTTCGTGTCCGGGGTCGAGCCGGACGAAGTTGTGCTGGCCCCAGTGCCAGTCCTCGCCGGTGATCTCGTCGTGCACGGTGAAGCCGTCGTGCCAGTCGAGGCCGAGGCTGGGCAGGTCGAGGTGGACCATGGTCTCGCGGGTCGCGTGGGGGTCGAGGTTGACCACCACGATGACCCGGTCGGCGCTCGGTCCGGTGCCGGCCGTCTTGGAGAAGACCAGGATGTTCTCGTCGTCGCTGCTGTGGATCGTGAGGTTGCGCAGCAGCTGCAGTGCGGGGTGGGCGCGCCGGATCTCGTTGAGCCGGGTGAGGTACGGCGCGAGCGTGCGGCCCGCGGCCGCGGCACCGTCCCAGTCGCGGACCCGGACCTGGTACTTCTCGGAGTCGAGGTACTCCTCGCTCCCGGGCTTGACGGCGACGTGCTCGTAGAGCTCGTAGCCGGCGTAGACGCCCCAGCTCGGGGAGCCCATGGCCGCGACGGCGGCGCGCACCTTGAACGCCGCAGGCCCGCCGTACTGGAGGTAGGCGTGGAGGATGTCGGGGGTGTTGACGAAGAAGTTGGGCCGGATCAGGTGGTCGGACTCGCTCGAGAGCTCGGTGAGGTAGGCCTCGAGCTCCCAGCGGGCGGTGCGCCACGTGAAGTACGTGTAGGACTGGTGGAAGCCGACCGAGCCCAGCGCGTGCATCATCGCCGGGCGGGTGAACGCCTCGGACAGGAAGATCACGTCGGGGTCGGTACGGCGCACCTCCTTGAGCAGCCACTCCCAGAACGGCAGGGGCTTGGTGTGCGGGTTGTCGACGCGGAAGATGCGGACGCCGTGCTTCATCCAGTGCCGCACGATCCGGAGCACCTCGCGGCAGATGCCGGTCGGGTCGTTGTCGAAGTTGACCGGGTAGATGTCCTGGTACTTCTTGGGCGGGTTCTCGGCGAAGGCGATGGTGCCGTCGGCCCGGGTCGTGAAGAACTCGGGGTGGGTGGTCACCCACGGGTGGTCGGGGGCCGCCTGCAGCGCCAGGTCGAGGGCGACCTCGAGGCCGAGCTCGGTGGCGCGGGCCACGAACGCGTCGAAGTCGTCGAAGGTGCCGAGGTCGGGGTGGAGCGCGTCGTGCCCGCCGTCCTTGGAGCCGATCGCCCAGGGGGAACCGGGGTCGTCGGGGCTGGGGGTGAGGGTGTTGTTGGGGCCCTTGCGGTTGACCTCGCCGATCGGGTGGACCGGGGGCAGGTAGATCACATCGAAGCCCATCGCGGCGACGGCGTCGAGCCGCTTCGCGGCGGTGCGGAACGTGCCGGTGGTGACCTTGCCGGTCGCCTCGTCGTGGGTGGCGCCCTCGGAGCGGGGGAAGAACTCGTACCAGCTGCCGTAGAGCGCGCGGGTCCGGTCGGCGTAGGCCGGGTAGGGGCCCTCGACGGTCACGAGCTCGCGCAGCGGGTGGGCCTGCAGCACGCTCGCCAGGTCGTCGGACTGGAGCTGCGCCAGCCGGGCCTCGACGGGCCGCTTGGTGTCTGTGGCGGCCTTGACCGCGGCCGCGAGCACCTGGTGCTCGGCCTTGGACTTCTTGGGGACGGTGGCCTTGACCCGCCCGAGCAGCAGCTTGGCCTCGAGGAACATCAGCTCGACGTCGACCCCGGCCGGGATCTTGAGGCCGGCGTCGTGCTCCCAGGTGGCCAGCGGGTCGGACCATGCGTGCACCTCGAAGGTCCACGCGCCCGGTGCGTCGGGGGTGACCCACGCGCGGTAGCGGTCGGGCTCCTCGCCGTACGGCGTCATCCGCACGGGCTCGCGCCGGGTGCCGTCGGGGCCCGTCAGGACCACCTCGGCGGCGAGCTGGTCGTGCCCCTCGCGGAACACCGTCGCCGTCACCGGGAAGGGTTCGTCTACGGTCGCTTTTGCTGCCTGCCTGCCGAGATCGACGACAGGCATGACGTCCATTACGGGGATGCGTCCAGCCATGTCGTCCACCCTTGCTGGTTGCCAGTGCCCTGGCAACTTGGGGCACTGGCAACCCCCCAAGGGGTGAGGAAGGCCCCGCTGAGGGGCCGAAAAGGCGGACGGGGCAGGCGCCCCATACGCCCGCCCCGCCAGCTTTCTCCCCCCGTGGGGGAGAGGTCCAGCCTCAGAACACCTGCAGCTCTGCGGCGTGGACGATCGTGCCCCGGTCGGACGCCGACTTGCAGTCGGTGTCGTTGATGGGGTCGTTGTCGAGCTCGCCCGCGTA
>JBAZRQ010000253.1:0-4449 GCA_041662925.1 Nocardioides sp.
CATTATTGCCGAAAAAACAACCCAACATGAAAAAACATGAGGGCATACAAACTAATTCATCGACTATGACACACTGTTGAGTTCTCAAAAATCAGACACACACCTGACAGACACCATTGCTGGTGAGCCTGGGGCTGGTCGCACCTCGTCACATGACCCTTTCGGGCCCGCTTGGGGCAACCCGGAGAACATTACGTCGTCGGGTCTGCGCCGTCAACTCGGGGTCGCCGTACGCGTGTCACGGCCGCTCGGTAGGCGGAGACGGAGCGCTCTCCAGGCGTCCAGAAGCGCCACGGACGGTCGGGTGCGCCACGCAGCCCGACGCGTGGTCCGGCCTCCCAGCGAGCCGGTGGCGTGCCCACCTCGAGGGTGATCTCCCCCGTGCGCAGGTCGGTCCCACCATGGCTCAGCTCGAGGCCCAGCGCACGGCAGAGCCGGGCCGGGCCCCGGGCCAGGTCGCGGTCGCTGGACCCGGGACGGCGGCTCCGGGCGACCTCCAGCCCGTCGACCACCTCCCCCGCCCGCAGCAGCACCGCGCTGGCGGTCCCCTCGGGACCGGTGACGACGTTGGCGCACACGTGCATGCCGTAGGTGAAGTAGCAGTAGAGGTGCCCCGGCGGGCCGAACATCACCTCGTTGCGGGCGGTGCGGCCCCGGAACGCGTGCGAGCCGGGGTCGGCCGGTCCGGCGTACGCCTCGACCTCGGTCAGCCGGACGGCGACGTCACCGTGGCGCAGTACCGCGTTGAGAAGGCGCGGCGCGACCTCCTCGGCGGGGCCGCGCAGCAGCTCCCCCAGGTCAGGCGATGCGCTCACGCTGTGCCGACACGCGTTCGAGGAGCTCTGCGAGCTGCTCACGGACCCGGACCGGGGCGGTGCCACCGCGCCCGTCGCGCGATGCCACAGACCCCTCAGCGGTGAGCACGAGCCGTACCTGCGGCGTCAGCGAGGGCGAGATCTCGGCGAACTGCTCGTCGGTGAGCTCGTGCAGCTCGATGCCGAGCTCCTCGCAGCGGCGCACGCAGGCGCCGGCGACCTCGTGGGCCACCCGGAAGGGGGTTCCCTCGCGGACCAGCCACTCGGCGATGTCGGTGGCCAGGGAGAAGCCCTGCGGCGCCAGCTCGGCCAGGCGGGCGGTGTCGAAGACCAGGGTCGCCACCATGCCGGTGAACGCGGGCAGCAGCACCTCCAGGGTGTCGACGGAGTCGAAGACCGGCTCCTTGTCCTCCTGGAGGTCGCGGTTGTAGGCCAGCGGCAGTGCCTTGAGCGTGGCCATCAGCCCGGTGAGGTTGCCGATCAGCCGGCCGGCCTTGCCCCGGGCCAGCTCGGCGATGTCGGGGTTCTTCTTCTGCGGCATGATGCTCGACCCGGTCGACCACGAGTCGTGCAGCCTCACGAAGCCGAACTCACGGGTCGACCAGAGGATGACCTCCTCGGCCAGCCGGCTCACGTCGACACCCGCCTGGGCGGTGACGTAGGCGAACTCCGCGACGAAGTCGCGGGCAGCCGTGCCGTCGATCGAGTTGGCCGACGAGCCGGTGAAGCCCAGCTCGTCGGCGACCCCGGTGGGGTCCAGGCCGAGACTGGAGCCGGCCAGCGCCCCGGAGCCGTACGGCGAGTCCGCGGCAACCCGGGCGTCCCAGTCGAGGAGGCGGTCGACGTCGCGCACCAGGGGCCAGGCGTGAGCCAGCAGGTGGTGGGCCAGCAGCACCGGCTGGGCGTGCTGGAGGTGGGTGCGGCCGGGCATGACCACGTCGAGGTGGTCGCGCGCCTGGTCGGCCAGGGTCTCGGCCAGGTCCAGCAACAGGTCGGCCACGATGCGACCGTGGTCGCGCAGGAAGACCTTGAACAGCGTCGCGATCTGGTCGTTGCGGCTGCGCCCCGCGCGCAGCCGGCCCCCCGTGTCGGGCCCGACCTCGTCGAGCAGCAGCCGCTCGAGAGCGCCGTGGACGTCCTCGTCGGAGGGGTCCGGGGTGAGCTCGCCCGCGGCGTACCGCTCCTCCAGGACGCCGAGCCCGCGGGTGAGCTCGGCCAGCTCGGACTCGTTGAGCAGCTCCGCCCGGAACAGCGCGTTGGCGTGGGCCCGCGAGCCGGCGAGGTCGTAGGGCGCGAGCCGCCAGTCGAAGTGCGTCGACTTCGACAAGGCGTCGAGCTCGGGCGACGGCCCGCCGGCGAAGCGTCCGCCCCAGAGCTTGCCCTCGTTGGTGCCCTGTCCCTTGTTGCGGTGGGTCTCGTTGTTCATCAGTCGGTCCCGAACTCCATCGCGGCGTGGTCGAGCGCCTCGTCCTCGGCGTCGCGGGCGGAGGGGTTGTCGGTGATCCGGTCGAAGCCGCCGGCCGGGAGCTCCCCGAAGAGGGTGCCGTTCTCGACCAGCACCTGGCCCTGGTCGAGCGGCTGCCCGGCGTACTGCTCGAGCTTGGCGCGCGAGTCGGCGATGTCGAGGTTGCGCATGGTGAGCTGGCCGATCCGGTCGGTGGGCCCGAACGCGGCGTTGTCGGTGCGCTCCATCGACAGCTTGTCGGGGTGGTAGGAGAAGGCCGGTCCGTCAGTGCGCAGCAGGGTGTAGTCCTCACCGCGGCGCAGCCGCAGGGTCACCTCACCGGTCACCAGCGAGGCGATCCAGCGCTGGATGGCCTCGCGCATCATCAGCGCCTGCGGGTCCAGCCAGCGGCCTTCGTAGAGCAGACGCCCGAGGCGGCGGCCCTCCGTGTGGTAGTTGGCGACCGTGTCCTCGTTGTGGACCGCGTTGAGCAGGCGTTCGTAGGCGATCCAGAGCAGCGCCATCCCCGGGGCCTCGTAGATGCCGCGGGACTTGGCCTCGATGATGCGGTTCTCGATCTGGTCGGACATGCCCAGGCCGTGGCGGCCACCGATGACGTTGGCCTCGTGGACCAGCGCCACCGCGTCGTCGTACGTCGTGCCGTTGACGGCGACCGGACGGCCGGCCTCGAAGCGGACCGTGACGTCCTCGGTGGCGATCTCGACGCTGGGGTCCCAGAACTTCACGCCCATGAGCGGCTGGACCGTCTCCAGCGAGACGTCGAGGTGCTCGAGGGTCTTGGCCTCGTGGGTGGCGCCCCAGATGTTGGCGTCGGTGGAGTAGGCCTTCTCGTGGCTGTCGCGGTAGGGCAGGCCGCGTTCGGTGAGCCAGTGGCTCATCTCGGTGCGGCCCCCGAGCTCGTGGACGAAGTCGGCGTCCAGCCAGGGCTTGTAGATGCGCAGCTCGGGGTTGGCCAGCAGTCCGTAGCGGTAGAAGCGCTCGATGTCGTTGCCCTTGAAGGTCGACCCGTCGCCCCAGATGTCGACGCCGTCCTCGTGCATCGCCCGCACCAGCATGGTGCCGGTGACGGCGCGGCCCAGCGGGGTGGTGTTGAAGTAGGTGCGCGAGCCGGAGCGGATGTGGAACGCGCCGCAGGCGATCGCCGCGAGACCCTCTTCGACCAGCTGTGGCCGGCAGTCGATGGAGCGCGCGATCTCGGCGCCGTACTCCATCGCCCGGCCGGGTACGCCGTCGATGTCGGGCTCGTCGTACTGGCCGAGGTGGGCGGTGTAGGTGCACGGCACGGCACCCTTTTCGCGCATCCAGGCGACCGCGACGGACGTGTCGAGGCCTCCGGAGAAGGCGATGCCGACGCGTTCGCCGACGGGGAGGGCGGTCAGGACCTTGCTCACGTGGGTTCCTTCGTTGTGTCGTTCTGGGTGGGAAGCTCGGCGAGGGCGAGGAAGCGCCGGGCGAGGTCGACTCCCCCGGTCGGGTCGCGTCCGATGACGAGGACCGTGTCGTCGCCGGCGATGGTGCCGAGGACGTCGGGGAACTCCGCCTTGTCGAACGCGGACGCGAGGAACTGGGCCGCGCCGGGTGGGGTGCGCAGGACGACCAGGTTGGCCGAGGAGTCGGCGCTGACGAGCAGGTCGCCGCAGAGCCGGGCGAGGCGCTGGAGCGACGCCCGGGTCTCGCTGGGGGCCGAGGGCCGGCGGTCGCCGCCCTCGCTGGGTACGGCGTAGAAGAGCGCGCCGGAGGCGTCGCGGACCTTGACCGCCTCGAGCTCGACCAGGTCACGCGACAGGGTGGCCTGGGTGACGTGGACGCCCTCGCCGGCCAGGAGGTCGGCCAGCTGGCCCTGGGAGTGGACCTCGCGATGGGTCACCAGGTCGATGATCAGCTGGTGCCGGGAGTTCTTGGTGCTGGGGCGGACCGCGGACTCACTCATCGTGGGCCCCTGCCCCGCCGACCAGGAAGGTCAGGATCGCCTTCTGGGCGTGGCGGCGGTTCTCGGCCTCGTCCCACACGACGCTCCGCGGGCCGTCGAGCACCTCGGCGGCGATCTCCTTGCCGCGGTAGGCCGGCAGGCAGTGCATGACGATCGCGTCGGCCTTGGCGTGGGCCAGCAGCTCGGGGGTGACCGACCAGGCGGCGAACACCTCGGCGCGCGACGTGGCCTCCTCCTCC
>JBAZRQ010000254.1:0-4425 GCA_041662925.1 Nocardioides sp.
CACTTCGAGCTGGTGCTGCCCGCCATGGGTGCGGCCGAGTCGCCGATCCCGCTGGGTGGCACCTCCAACCACTTCATCACCTCGACCCTGCGCGAGCTCGGCGCCTGGGACCCGTTCAACGTGACGGAGGACGCCGACCTCGGCATCCGCCTGCACCGTGAGGGCTACCGCACCGCGATGATCGACTCCACGACGCTGGAGGAGGCAAACTCCCAGGTCGGCAACTGGATCCGTCAGCGCTCCCGCTGGAACAAGGGCTACATCCAGACCTGGCTCGTCCACATGCGCAACCCGCTGCACCTCCTGGCGCAGACCGGGCTGCGGGGCTTCATCAGCTTCAACCTGACCATGGGCTCGGCGTTCGTGCTCCTCATGAACCCGGTGTTCTGGTTCCTCACCACGCTCTACATCCTCACCCGGTGGGGCTTCAT
Organism: Nocardioides sp.; assembly: GCA_041662925.1. Classification (GTDB taxonomy): domain Bacteria; phylum Actinomycetota; class Actinomycetes; order Propionibacteriales; family Nocardioidaceae; genus Nocardioides. Next base: position 432 of record JBAZRQ010000254.1, read on the forward strand.
CGAGCAGCTGTTCCCGGGCATCGTGTTCTACGCCGCCAGCGCGCTGCTCTTCATCGGCAACTTCATCTTCGTCTACCTCAACGTGGCGGGGAGCCTGCAGCGCGGGGAGTTCGGGATCACCCGCACCGCCCTGCTGTCGCCCCTCTACTGGGGCCTGATGAGCTGGGCCGCCTGGAAGGGGTTCATCCAGCTCTTCACCAACCCGTTCTACTGGGAGAAGACCGAGCACGGTCTCGACGAGGGCTCGTCATGACCGACACCCCTGTCACCATCGTCACCACCCGCGAGCGGCTGAGTGGCGTCGTCCAGTCGGTCGGCCGTCGGCCGCACGACATCTCTCGCCGTCGGTGGGAGAGCCTGCTGGTCTTCGGCCTGTTCACCGTGGCCTACGCGTGGTTCGGGCACTGGCTGATCTCCGACATGCACGTCGTCGGGTTCGAGACGCTCGACCGCTTCAACCGTGCTCTGATGATCTGGCACAACGACCCGCCCAAGCTCTCGTCGGTCGGCTTCGACTACCCGCCGCTGACGATCCTGCTGATCTCGCCGCTCACGATCTTCTCGGGGCTGGCCAGCTCGCTGCTCGTGGTCCCGCTCGCGTCGGCCGTCTTCGCGGCGTTCACCATGGTCATCTTCAACACCATGATGCGTCGGGCCCAGGTGCTCGCTCCTGTGCGCGCCGTGGTCCTGGTCGCGCTCGGGCTCAACCCGCTGGTCGTGCTCTACGCCGCCAGCGGCGCGCGCCACTTCATGTGGATCGCGTTCGTGGTCACGGCGCTGGGCGCACTGTTCGCCTGGTACGTCACCGCCGACATCCGGTTCGTGATGATCTCCGGGCTCGCGTTCTCCATTGCCGCCCTCTCCGGATACAGCAGCCTGCTCTGGTTCGTGGTCAGCGCGATCATGGTCGGCGCCATCCTCGCTCGCCTCGGCGCCGACGGCACCGAGATCGAAGGCACCACTGTCGGGTTCGCCGCTCCCACCGTCTACGTCGTCGCGCTCTGGACGGCGTTCAACCTGCTCCTGGTGTCCAAGCCGTTCAACTGGATCACCGCGAGCAGCGACTCCGCCTCGTCCGGCGGGCTCGAGGCGTTCTCCGCCGTGGAGCTGTTGGAGTACACCGGCCGCCTCGTGCTCTACGGCGCCCCGATCGCCATCGTGGTCCTGCCCGCCCTGATCTTCGCCGGGGTGGCCCGCCGCAACAGCTTCGCCCTGTGGCTCGCCGTGATCCTGTTCCTCTCGATCGTCATGCCGGCGCTCTCGGTGGCCTTGAAGCTCACCGACTCGCCCATGATCATGCGCAACGCACTGCCGATCCTGCTCTTCTCCGTGATCGGCGCGATCTGGCTCGCGCGCTCCGCGGGCGACGGCGCCTCCCTGGTGAGCGCCCTCCTGGTGGCCGGCCTGATCGCGAGCGTGCCGTGGACCTTCCAGGCCATGAAGACCTACAAGTACCAGGGCCTCGAGTCGACCTTCGCCGCTGCGGTGTCGACCCAGCAGTCGCAGGAGGGTGCGACCACGCCCGACGGCTCCACCGTGGGCTACGTGTCGGAAGAGGCCATGGCTCAGTGGATCACCGACAACGTGACCAAGAAGAACTCCATCCTCACCGACAACGCCCAGACCGCGGCCGTCATCCTGCTCACGGGCGACCCGGCCCTGTTCTTCGACCGCGTCGACAAGTCCGACGGTCCGTGGCTCGAGGCCGCCAAGAACCCCGACGAGCACGTCGACTACCTGCTGCTGTCGACCAACTCGAGCAGCGACCTGCTCAGCGAGCACTACGCCGAGGACATCGACGGCGGCAACCCGCTGCTCACCGAGGCCTACCGCACCGACCGCTACGTCCTGCTGTGGGTGCCGGCCGGCTTCCGCCCCGGCGAGGAGACCCTCGACCCCGAGGCTGGCCTCGACTCCGGGACCGGCGAGGTGTCGCCATGAGCGACCAGCGCACCTCCGGCCCTGACCTCTCTGGCCCAACCCTCTCTGGCCCAACCCTCTCTGGCATCGCGCCTCCGCCGTCGCTCGACGACATCTTGTCGGCCGACCACGACGACACCCGGATCGGGGCGGTGGACTTCACGACGCTGCACGTACCGGTGGACGACGACACGGCCGAGCCGGCTCCCGAGCCCGCCCAGACGCACTCGACCAGCTTGAGCCTGGCCCGTGAGCGTCAGACCGCCGCGCGCGAGGAGGCGTCCGCCCAGACCGCCGAACCGGAGCCGGAGCCGGAGCCCGAGCCGGAGCCGGAGCCCGAACCCGAACCCGAGCCGGAGCCGGAGCCGGAGCCGGAGCCGGAGCCAGTCACCGTCGAACCCGAACCGGAGCCCGAGCCGGAGCCGGAGCCCGAACCCGAGCCGGAGCCGGAGCCGGAGCCGGTCACCGTCGAACCCGAACCCGAACCCGAACCCGAACCCGAACCGGAGCCCGAGCTGGTTGCCGTGGAGGCCGAGGGCGAGTTCCACCACCTCGGGCTGTCCGTCGAACGCGTCGCCGAGTCCGTGGTCGCCAGGATGCAGGACGCCGGAGAGGCGCACCTGCGCCACCTGGAGGCGATCGAGGTGGAGGCCGCGCGCCGGTGCGAGCTGCTGACGGCACAGGCCGAGCTCGATGCCGAGCTGATCCGGCTGCACGCACGTCGCGAGGCGCACGCCATCATCGCGGCTGCCCGCATGCGAACCGGTGGGGGGACCGGCCCGTCCGCGGACAACAGGCACCTCAACCAGATCGGCGAGACGTTCGAGCGCTTCGCCGAGACCTTCGAGACCGCCGTCGCGCAGGCGACGGGGACTCCTGACGATCCCCAGACATGACCATGAAAACGCCTCAGCGCACCCGCCGTCCCCGCTTCCAGATCGTGGCCCTGGCCGTGGTCTCCGCCGTCGTCCTCGCTGGCTGTGGCAACGGCGACGACGAGGGCGGCGAGCCCAGCGGCAGCACGTCCCCGACCACGACCCTCTCGCCCGGCACGGAGGTCACCATCGACCCCGTCACTGGCCAGGGCGGCATCGTCGTCACGGAGCAGCGCTTCTTCAGCGCCTCGTCGCCGTGGAACAACCGCGCCGACGACGACGCGATCGACCCCAACTCCGCCCGGATGATCGAGAAGGCCAAGATCCGGGTGGGCGTGTGCGAGGAGGAGAACGCCGGCGACGACCTGCGCCTGTGCGAGCGACCGATCACCGAGGGCCTCTACATCAACACCCAGGCGTGGACCACCGCGGTCGTGGCAGGCGGCGAGCCCACCGACGTCGTGTGCCGCCAGATCAAGTGCGGCGACGGCGACGACACCGTGGTCCTCAACATCCCGGCCGACGTCGACCCGGACCCGCGCTACGACGGCTGGTTCACGATCTTCGACACCAGCCACTCCGTCGCCTACGACCTGTGGCGTGCCCGCCGCGAGTCCGACGGCAGCATCTCCTACCACTTCATGCGTGAGTGGGACCTCAACGGTCCCGGCTACGGCGCTCCCCAGGCGGTCAGCGCCCGGGGCTCCGGCCTGCCGCTCTTCGCAGGGCTGATCGGCCCCGACGAGCTGGAGGCCGGGCTGATCGAGCACGCGCTGGCCATCAGCCTGCCGGGCCCGGCATCCACCTACTTCGTCCAGCCGGCGTCCTCGACCGACGGCAACGGCAGCGCACAGTCCATCCCCGAGGGCGCACGGATCCGGCTGAAGGCCGACGTCGAGCTGCCCCGGCCGATCGACCCGCGCACCAAGAAGCCGATCAAGCTGACCGCCCAGCAGCAGCGCTACGCCGACGCGATCGTCGCCGCCCTGCGCACCTACGGCGCGATCGTCGTCGACCGGGCCGCGGTGCCCACGCTCTACGCGCAGCGCGACGTCACCGCGTCCTACCTGAACGGCAACGAGCTCCAAGGCCTGCACCTCGACGACTTCGAGGTGATCAAGCTGGGCCGACGCTACGCCTATCCCCCCGAGGACTCCGTCGACGAGAACGGTCTGATCACCGCTCCGGAGACAAGCGGA
>JBAZRQ010000255.1:0-4395 GCA_041662925.1 Nocardioides sp.
CGGGTTGGAGATGTGGACCTCGACCAGCGGTGCGGTCAGCTGGGCACAGGCGTCGTAGACGGCGTAGGAGTAGTGGCTCCAGGCGGCGGCGTTGAGCACGACGGGGGTGGCGTCGTCGGCGGCGGCGTTGAGCCAGTCGAGCAGCTCGCCCTCGTGGTTGGTCTGGCGGAAGTCGACCTCCAGGCCGAGCGCCCTGCCCCAGCCGACGCACAGGTCGGCGAGCTCGGCGTAGGTGGTGGTGCCGTAGATCTCCGGCTCGCGCCGGCCGAGGCGGCCCAGGTTGGGGCCGTTGAGGACCAGAACCTTGGTGGGGACCTTCATGAGCGACCTCCCGTGATGACGTCGTAGGCGGCGCGCAGGTCGTCCTCGGACGGGCCGGCGAGCACGGATGGGCGGGCGAGGTCGTCGAGCACGACGAAGCGCAGCTGCGAGCCACGCGCCTTCTTGTCCACGCGCATGGCGGCGTGGAGGTCGTCGAAGCCGGCGCCGTCGTACGTCGTCGGCAGGCCGACCCGGGCGAAGACGGCGTGGTGCCGGTCGGCGACCTCCGGGGCGAGCCGCCCGGTCCGGCGCGCCAGCTCGGCGACGAAGACGCAGCCGATGGCCACGGCCTCGCCGTGCCGGATCTTGTAGTCCTCCGCACGTTCGATGGCGTGGGCGAGGGTGTGCCCGTAGTTGAGCGCCTCGCGGCCCGGGTGGCCATCGACTCCACCGGTCTCCTTGAGGTCGGCCACCACGACGTCGATCTTGACCCGGATGGCGCGTTCGACCAGCTCGCGCAGGACCGGCGAGCCGGCGGTCAGGGTCTGCGGGTCGGTCTCCTCGACCAGGCGCAGGATCTCGGGGTCGGCGATGAAGCCGCACTTGACCACCTCGCCCAGCCCCGCGACCAGCTCGTCACGCGGCAGCGTCTCCAGCAGTGAGAGGTCGCACAGCACCCCGGCGGGCTCGTGGAAGGACCCGACCAGGTTCTTGCCGGCGGCGGTGTTGATCCCGGTCTTGCCGCCCACGGCGGCGTCGACCATGGCCAGCAGGGTGGTCGGCACGTGCACGACGCGTACGCCGCGCAGCCAGGTCGCCGCGACGAAGCCGCCCAGGTCGGTGGTGGCCCCGCCCCCGAAGGTCACGACGGCGTCGGAGCGGGTGAAGCCCGCGGAGCCGAGCGCCTCCCAGCAGTCGTGCGCGACCGCGGCGGTCTTGGCCTCCTCGCCGTCGGGCAGGCCGAGCGCGAGCACGTCGTAGTGGGGGGTGAGCGCGTCGAAGACCGGTTGCGCCAGCTCACCGAGCTGCCCGGCGAACAGGAACGCGACCCGCTCGACCCGGGGCCCGAGGAGCCCCACCAGACGGTCGGCCAGGTCGCGGCCGACCACGACGTCGTACGGCGACGCGCCGCCGACATGGAGCACTCTGGCAGTCGTGCCGCTCATGACACGGCCTTGCGGATCTCGTCGACGATGTCCTCCGGGGTGCGCTGGTCGGTGTCGACCGTGACGTCGGCGACCGACGCGTAGATCGGGGTCCGCTCGTCGAGCAGGGCCTTGATCCGGGACCGGACGTTCCCGAGCAGCAGCGGGCGCCCGGTGCCGAGCCCGACCCGCTTGACCGCCTCGCTCAGGCCCACCTGGAGGAACACCACCCGGTGGTCGGCCAGCAGCGCGCGGGTGTCGGGGTCGAGCACCGCTCCCCCGCCCAGCGACAGCACGCCGCCATGGGTCGCGAGCGCGTCGGCGACCGCCGCCTTCTCCAGAGCCCGGAAGTGCTCCTCACCGGACTCGACGAAGATGTCGGAGACCGCGCGGCCCTCGAGCCGTTCCACGTCGGTGTCGGTGTCGCGCGCGGTGACGCCGAGCGCCTCGGCGAGCAGCGCACCGATCGTGGACTTGCCGGAGCCCATGGGCCCGACCAGCACCACCAGTGGCCCAGTCACTGCGCGGTCACCGGAACCTCAGTGTGTCCAGGTAGCTCTCGACGTTGCGGCGGGTCTCCTGCACCGAGTCGCCGCCGAACTTCTCCACGACCGCGTCGGCGAGCACCAGCGCGACCATCGCCTCGGCGACGATGCCGGCGGCCGGGACCGCGCACACGTCGGAGCGCTGGTGGTGGGCGACGGTCTCCTCGCCGGTGCTGACGTCGACCGTGCGCAAGGCGCGCGGCACGGTCGCGATCGGCTTCATGGCCGCGCGCACGCGCAGCACCTCGCCGGTGGTCATGCCGCCCTCGGTGCCGCCGGAGCGGTCCGTCGTACGGCGGATCCCGTCGTCGGTGGGGACGATCTCGTCGTGCGCGAGCGAGCCGGGCGTGGCGGCCAGGGCGAACCCGTCACCGAGCTCGACACCCTTGATCGCCTGGATCCCCATCAGCGCGCCGGCCAGCCGCGAGTCGAGGCGACGGTCCCAGTGCACGTGGGAGCCGAGGCCCGGCGGCAGCCCGTGGACCACGACCTCGACGACGCCACCGAGGGTGTCGCCGTCCTTGTGGGCCTGGTCGATGGCCGCGACCATCGCCGCGGAGGTGTCGGGGTCGAGGCAGCGGACCGGATCGTCGTCGAGGCGCTGTACGTCGTCAGCGGCGGGCCACAGGCCGTCGGGCGCGCGTACGCCGCCGAGCTCGATGACGTGGGACACGATCCGGGCGCCGGTGGCCTGCTCGACGAAGTTGCTGGCGACGCGTCCGAGCGCCACGCGGGCTGCGGTCTCGCGGGCGGAGGCCCGCTCGAGGATCGGCCGGGAGTCCTGGAAGTCGTACTTCTGCATGCCGGCCAGGTCGGCGTGGCCGGGCCGGGGCCGGGTGAGCGGGGCGTTGCGCGCCAGCGCCTCGAGCTCCACGGGGTCGACCGGGTCGGCCGACATCACCTTCTCCCACTTGGGCCACTCGGTGTTGCCGACCTGGATCGCCACCGGGCCGCCCTGGGTCAGCCCGTGCCGGACGCCACCGGTGATCGTGACCTCGTCCTGTTCGAACTTCATCCTGGCGCCACGGCCGTAGCCGAGACGGCGCCGGGCGAGGGAGTCGCCGATGTCGGCAGAGGTCACCCGGACATGGGCGGGGAGCCCCTCGAGGATCGCGACCAGGGACGGGCCGTGGGACTCGCCCGCGGTGAGCCAACGCAGCATGGGGTCAGTCTTTCATTGCCCGCGGCGGCCGCGTCGCCGGTCACCCGCCAACGAGACTCCGCAGCACCGGTTCGCCCACCACGATGCCGACCAGAGCGCCCACCAGCATGAACGGGCCGAACGGGAACGCCCGCCTCTCCACGATCCGCAGCAGCGACAGCAGCCCCCCGCCGACCCCGCCCAGGAGGAACCCGGCGTAGAGGCCGACGAGCAGCTCGCCCCACCCCAGATAGCCGAGCGCGATGCCGAGCACGCCAGCCAGCCGCACGTCGCCGTAGCCGAGGCCACGCGGGTGGACGAACCACAGCACGAAGAACGACCCGCCGCACACCAGCCACCCCCACCCGGCCCGGACCAGGTCGTCGGTGTCGCGGGTGACGGCGAAGCAGACCAGCACCAGCACCACGGTGAGGAGGTACGTCGGTGCGATCACCTTCGTCGGCAGCAACCGGGTGCGCCAGTCGACGATCGCCAGGGCGACGCAGACCGGCACCAGGGGCAGCAGGAACAGCAGCGGCCACTCCATCCCGACCTCGGCACCCACCAGCGCGCCCGCGGCCGCGGAGGCAAGGGCCGACTTGACGGCCAGCCCCGGCAGCTCGGCGATGTCGGCGTAGAGCTCCTTCGGCGGCTCCTCGGCGGGGTCGGCTGGGTCGGCGGCGGGCTCGGGGATCCGGCGGATCAGCCCCGGCACCAGCAGCCCGAGCACGCAGCACACGGCCAGGGACAGGAGGAGGCTGGTCGGGACCTCGGTCACGGTGCGGACCGGCGCTCCGCCAGCGCGGCCTCGCCGGCGGCCCGCATCTGCTCCAGCGGAGCCGGCAGACCGGTGAAGATCTCGAGCTGCAACGCCGCCTGGTGCACCAGCAGGTCCAGCCCCCCCACCAGGGTCCGGCCGGCCGCGCTGCTCGCCAGCGGGGTCGGCCAGGGGTCGTAGAGCACCTCGAAGACGACCGGCACGTCACCGCACCGCGCCACCAGCTCGGGCGTCTGCGCCGCCACGGGCACGGTGGAGACCAGGACGTCGCCGGTGGGCGCGTCGTCCAGCGACGCCACCCGTACGTCGGGGCCGGACGGGTGGCGCGCGATCGCGGCCGCGGTCTCGCCGGCCCGCTCGGGCGAGCGGGCCAGCAGGGTGACGGTCGTGGCGCCCAGATCGCACAGCGCCAGCCCCGTGGAGGCCGCGGTGGCGCCCGCGCCCAGGATGGTCGCCGACCGCACCGGGCCGTCGTACCTCTCCCGGAGGGCGGCCACGGCTCCCGGCAGGTCCGTGTTGTCCGCG
>JBAZRQ010000256.1:0-4348 GCA_041662925.1 Nocardioides sp.
TGGTCTCCGTGAGCCACTGATGCTGGGCGTCGGCGACGATCCGGGAGCCGTCGGAGAAGGCCACCTCGTAGCAGGGGCGATCGACCATCACCTCGGTGGCGGCAACGACCGTGGTGGGCAGTCCCTGTGCGTCGTAGAGCTGGTCGCCCACAGCGACCTCGCCCATCGTCGTCCAGCCAGTCGGGGTGGGCAGCCGGGTGTCGAGCGCCAGTGCCTTACCCATGGCGGGACGAGCTGCCACGATGATCATCTGGCCGGCGTGGAGACCGTTGGTGAGGTCGTCGAGGTCGGCGAAGCCGGTGGGGACGCCGTAGAGGCCGGTCTCGCGGTTGCCGATCGCCTCGATCTCGTCGAGGACCTTGTCCATGATGTCGGACAGCGGCGCGTAGTCCTCGGCCGCGCGGCGGTCGGTGATCTGGTAGACCTCGGCCTGGGCGCGGTCGACGATGTCGTCGACCTGGCCCTCGCCTGCGTAGCCGTACTGCACGATCTTGGTGCCGGCGTCGACCAGGCGGCGCAGGATCGCCTTCTCGCGCACGATCTGGGCGTAGTAGGCCGCGTTGGCCGCGATCGGCACGTTGGCGGCGAGGGTGTGGAGGTAGGGGGCGCCCCCGGCCCGCTGGAGCTCGCCCTTGCGCTGCAGCTCGGCGGCGACGGTGATCATGTCGACCGGCTCGCCGCGGCCGAACAGGTCGATCACGGCGTCGTGGATGGTCTCGTGGGAGGGCCGGTAGAAGTCGACCCCGCGCAGCACCTCGGAGACCTCCGCGATCGCGTCCTTGGAGATCAGCATCGACCCCAGGACCGACTGCTCGGCCGCCATGTCCTGCGGCGGCGTCCGGTCGCCGGGGCGGCTCGGCCGCTCACCGGGCGCGTAGGCCGCAGGACCGTCGCCCCAGTCGTCGAACGGAGGCTCGGGAAGCCCCCGCGTGTCGGACTCCGTGACGCTCATCTAGCTCCCTGATCGTCCGCCCCGGGAAGGGCCGGACAGCGGTGGTGCGGGCAGGACCGGACTGTCGGTGAACACGCTAGGAGTCGGCACCGACAACGGGGGGTCACTAGCGAACCTACGGGGGATCCGACGCTGGAGGAAGCGGCCTATCCACAGGCCCTGGGGATAACTCGTGCAACCCCGTGGACGACACGCAGGCGCCTGTGCAGTACCTGGGGACAGCCCTGTGGAGACACGCCCGGACGGAACCCTCAACACGCCTCTGACCTGCACAAACGTCCTCCCCAGCGTGTGCACAGGAAATAGTCGGCACCTTTCTCAGTTCACCTGCCGTCCATGCCCCCGTGGGCAGTTGGATTGTCGACAAAGAGCCCGGCCGGGCGCCTGTCCACAACTCGGTGCGAGTTATCCACTGGCCAATACCAGACAATGGCGGGGTGCGCAGGGAACTCGACAAAGAGATCTGGCGTCTCGCCGTTCCCGCCTTCCTCGCCCTCGTCGCCGAGCCTCTCTTCCTGCTCGGCGACGCCGCCATCGTGGGACACCTGGGCACCCCCGAGCTGGCCGGGCTGGGCATCGCCGCGGTGGTCCTGCAGACCGCGATCGGGCTCTGCGTCTTCCTGGCCTACGGCACCACCGCCGGCGTCGCTCGCCACCTGGGAGCCGGGGACCGCCGAGGCGCCCTCGCCCAGGGCGTCGACGGGGTCTGGCTGGCAGTCCTCCTCGGCTTGGTCACCACCGCCGCCGGGGTCGCGCTCACCGGCCCGCTGGTCGGCCTGTTCGGAGCCGACCCGCAGGTCACCGACCACGCCTCGACGTACCTGCGGATCGCCTTCCTCGGAGCGGTGCCGCTGCTGGTCATGCTGGCGGCGACCGGGGTCCTGCGCGGCCTCCAGGACACCCGCACCCCGTTGGTCGTGGCGGTCGCAGGCAACGTGCTCAACATCGTGCTCAACGTGCTCCTCGTGTACGGCGCCGGGCCGTTCGACGGGTTGGGCCTGGCGGGATCGGCGATCGGTTCCGTGCTCGCCCAGGTCGCCAGCGCCGCCGCCCTGCTCACGGTGGTGGTGGCGGCCGCCCGCCGCGAGGGGGCCTCGCTGCGGCCCGACCTGCCCGGCATCCGCGCGGCGGCCCGGGCCGCGGTCGCGCTCGTGGTGCGCACCCTCACCCTGCGTGCCGCGCTGCTGGTCACGACGTACGCCGTGACCGTCGGGCCGCGCGACCCGGGGGCCGTCGAGCTGGCCACCCACCAGCTCGCGCTGACGCTGTGGACCTTCCTCGCGTTCGTGCTCGACGCCATCGCGATCGCCGCGCAGGCCATCACCGGGCGCTACCTCGGCGCCGGTGACGTCGTCTCCACCCGCGCCGTCACCCGCCGGATGGTCGGCTGGGGCCTGGTCACCGGGGTCGTCACCGGGGCCCTGCTCGCCGCCGCCAGTCCGCTCCTCGGCCCACTCTTCACCCCCGACCCCGAGGTCCACCGCCTCCTCGTCCCGGTCCTGCTCGTGGCCGCGCTCGCCCAGCCCGTCGCCGGTGTGGTGTTCGTGCTCGACGGCGTACTGATCGGCGCCGGCGACGGCACCTACCTGGCCTGGGGCGGCCTGCTGACCCTGCTCGTCCACGCGCCCCTGGTCCTGCTCGCCGCGCACCTCGTCGGCGGGCTCGTCGCGGTCTGGGTCGTCTTCTGCGCGGCCTTCATGGGCGCCCGGTTCGTGGTCCTCACCCACCGCGCCCGCGGCGACCGGTGGCTGGTCACCGGCGCCCCTAAGGTTGCCGCATGAAGCCGTTGCAGTCCGTCGCGATGGGCTACGTCTTCATCGCCCTCTACGCGCGCTTGCGCGGCTACGACCTGTACGCCGACCCGGTCGGGTGGGCGCTCGTCCTGCTCGGCGTGCACCGGCTCCCCGCCGGCACGCCCTACCGCGCCCCCCTCCAGTACGCCGGGGCGGTCGCCGCCGCGGTGTCGGTGCCGCTGTGGCTCCCGGTCGTGCGCGACGCCCTCGCCGACGCCGACGCGTCGCTCGGCTGGGCGGCCGACCTCCCGGGCTTCGCGTTCACCGCGCTGCTCTGCCACGCACTGGCCGCGGCCGCCAAGGAGGCGGGCGACGTCAAGCCCGCACAGTGGATGGCCCTCGTGCGCACGGTCGTCGTCGCCGTCGCCGTACTCCCGGTCCTGGTCTTCGGCGCCGGTATCTCAGGTCTCGCCGATCCCGCCGCGCTGGCCGCCCAAGCGGTCTACGTTGTCCTGGTCTGGCTGCTCTTCAGCTACTCGGGGCGGCCCTGGGCCGGGGCCCCCGTGGACGAGAGCGCGCCAACCGGACCGCAGCCTTCGTAGCCTGTACCCCGCGCCGGCGTTGTACTGGCACCGCACCACACCTGGGAGAGCACATGTCGCACCGCACGCCGTACCGCCGCCGGGCCGCCCTCGTGCTCGGCGCTCTCGTGGTCGGGCTCCTGCCCGGCGCGGTGCTCGCGGCCCCGGCCGGTGCCGCCGAAGGCTGCCTCGCCGACGACTCACTCGGATTCCTCGACTTCACGGGCTGCGACGACACCACGCCGCCCGAGACGGCGATCACGGGCAGCAGCCCGCAGCCCAACGGTGCGAGCTACATCAAGACCGGCTCGGTCACCTTCACGTTCGCCGGCAGCTACACCGACGCCGACACGGGCACCCTGGAGTACAAGTGCCGCCTGGACGCAGCGGCGTGGGCGCCGTGCACCAGCCCGGTGACCTACACCGACCTCGAGGACAGCAAGACCGGCTACACCTTCGAGGTCTACGCCATCGACGGCACGGATGCCGACGTCGCCTGGAGCGACACCACCAACATCTTGTCGCCGGTGACCGAACCCGACCCCTCTGACGCCGACCAGACCCCCGCGCAGCGGACCTTCAAGGTCGACACCACGACGCCCAACTCCTTCATCTTCAACGAGCCGTACGACGCGCTCCGGCCCGAGCTGCCGATGGTCACCAGCCGCAACATCTCGCTGCGCCTCGACTCCAGCGAGAGCGCCGCCAGCGTGCTCAAGTTCGTGTGCGCCCTGGACGGCGTGAGCGTGCCGTGCCAGCAGGGCGACACCCGGCTGACCAAGCTCAGGGCCGGCGACCGCCGCTTCACCGCCGCCGCGATCGACCTGGCGGGCAACCGCGACCCCAGCCCGGCCGTCACGGAGTTCGCCGTGCCCCGCAACCTGGTCGCACCCGCCGGCAGCCGCTGGCGCCGGGTCAAGGGGACCAGCTACTTCGCCGGCGACTACCTCGAGGCGCGCCAGGTCAACACCACCCTGGTCACCAAGCCGGTCACGGTGCGCGAGCTGCGCCTGATCGCCCCCGCCGGCCCCAACCTCGGGGTGGTCGACATCCAGATCGGCAACGGCATCCGGCGCAAGGTC
>JBAZRQ010000257.1:0-4348 GCA_041662925.1 Nocardioides sp.
CGACTGCTCTGTGAAGTCCGAGGACATCGGTAACAGTGGATGCGACTCCTCGGAACGTATGACGTCCCGGGCGAGCGCCGAGCGCTACCCCGCCAGGTGCAGCGGTACGACGAGGTCCCCGACGATCAGCACCAGGCCCATGACCAGCATCACCGAGGCGACGACGTAGGCGATCGGGAGCAGCTTGGCGGCGTCGACGTAGCCGGGGTCGGGCCGGCGGCGCAGGCGGGCGATCCGGCGACGCAGCCCCTCCCACGCGGCGCTGGCGATGTGGCCACCGTCGAGCGGGAGCAGCGGGATGAAGTTGAACATCCCGATGAAGAAGTTGAAGCCGCCGATCAGCATCAGCAGGAACACGGCCTTCTCGGTGACCGGGAAGGTCTCGTGGGAGACCGTCTCCCCCGCGAGCCGTCCGCCGCCCACGATGGACACCGGGCCCTCGGGGTCGCGCTCCTCGAGCCCGACGATCGCCTGCGCGACGTCGAAGACCTTGACCGGCAGGGTGCCGAGCGCCTTGACCGTCTCGACGGTCATGTCGCCCATCTGGTCGAGGGTGTAGATCGGGCCGCCGGTCTCGGTGACGATGCGGGTCGTCGGCGTGACCCCGAGGAAGCCGACCTGGCGCAGCGTCTCGTCGGTCGCGGAGGTCGGGCGGGCCTCGACGGTGGTGTTGGTGGTGCCGGTGAGCTGCTGGCCGTCGCGCTCGTAGCCGATCACCGCCTCGCCGTCCTCGTTGCCGCGGATCAGCTCACGCAGCTGGTCCCAGTCGGTGACCGGGGTGCCGTTGAAGGTGGTGATGACGTCGCCGGGGAGCAGCCCGGCCTCGACGGCCGGGGTCCGCGGGTCCTCGGCGGTGCACGCGCGGCCCTCCTCGGCGTAGGGCAGGACGCACTCGGAGACGGTCTCGAGGACCGGCGCCCCGGTCTCGGCCTCGACGGACTTCTGGCCGTAGGTCGCGAAGACGCCCCAGAAGATGAAGAACGCGATCAGGATGTTGACGGTCGGGCCGCCCGCCATCACCACGATCTTCTTCCACGACGCCAGCTTGTAGAAGAGCCGGTCGTTGTCCTCCGGCCTGATCAGCTCCCACTCCGCGGCGCGCGCGTCGGAGATGAGCTGGGTGAACATGCCGGTGTTGGACTTGCGGACCCGGGTGACGGTGTTGCCGGCCTCGTCGACGGTGATCTCGTCGGCGAGCTGGTCGGCGCCCGGGGGCAGCATCCCGACGATCTTGACGTAGCCGCCGAGTGGGATCGCCTTGACGCCGTACTCGGTCTCCCCGACCTGCTTGCTCCAGACGGTGGGGCCGAAGCCGATGAAGTACTGGGTGACCTTCCCGCCGAACTTCTTGGCCGGGACCATGTGGCCGATCTCGTGCAGTCCGATGGAGACCAGGATGGCCACCACGAAGAGCACGACGCCGAGGGCGTAGTAGAGGGCGGTCACGCGGTTTCCCCGATCAGGCTGCTGGTCACGGTGCGCGCCCACGCGTCGGCATCGAGGATGTCGTCGACGGTGAGCGTCTCCCCCGAGAGTACGTCGTGGCGCCCAAGGACGGCGGCCACGCTCGGCACGATGTCGTTGAAAGCGAGCCTCCCGGCCCGGAATGCCTCCACGCAGACCTCGTTGGCGGCGTTGTAGACCGCCGGGGCGGTCCCACCCTGCTCGCCCGCGCTGCGGGCCAGGGACACGGCGGGGAACGCCTGGTCGTCGAGCGGGAAGAACTCCCAGGTCTCGGGTCGGGTCCAGTCGACCGAGGGCGCCGCGTCGGGCACCCGGTCGGGCCACGCGAGCCCCAGCGCGATCGGGATCAGCATCGTGGGCGGGCTGGCCTGCACCAGCGTGGAGCCGTCGACGAACTCCACCATCGAGTGCACGACGCTGGTCGGGTGCACCACGACCTCGATCCGGTCGAACGGGATGCCGAAGAGCAGGTGGGCCTCGATCACCTCGAGCCCCTTGTTGACCAGGGTCGCGGAGTTGATGGTGATCACCGGGCCCATGTCCCAGGTGGGGTGGTTCATCGCCTGCTCGGGGGTGACGTCGGCCAGCTCCTCGCGGGTGCGGCCGCGGAACGGGCCGCCGCTGGCGGTCAGCACCAGGCGCCGTACCTCGTCGGGAGTCCCCCCGCGCAGGCACTGCGCGAGCGCGCTGTGCTCGGAGTCGACCGGGACGATCTGGCCGGGCTTGGCGCGCTCGAGCACCAGCGGCCCTCCCATGATCAGCGACTCCTTGTTGGCCAGCGCCAGCGTGGTGCCGGCGTCGAGCGCCGCGAGGGTCGGGCGCAGGCCGACCGCGCCGGTGATGCCGTTGAGCACCACGTCCGCCGGCCGGGACGCGGCCTCGATCGAGGCGTCTTCACCCAGACCGGAGTAGGCCGGCGCGAACTCCGCGACCTGCCGCTCGAACAGCTCGGGGTTGGAGCCGCCCGCGGTCAGCGCGACCACCCGGAAGCGGTCGGGGTTGGCGCGCACCAGGTCCAGGGCCTGGGTGCCGATGGAGCCGGTCGAGCCGAGCACCACCACGTCACGACGAGTCACGGCTCCATCCTCTCAGGCCGGTCCGTGCGTTCCCCTGCGCAGGCGCCGGTCCGCCGCGCACAGTGGACGTATGCGTCTCGTCGCCCGCCTGGCCGTGCTGCTGATGGTGCTGCTGGGGACGACGGTGGTGCCGACGACTCTGCCGCCGGCCGCCGCCGCGGCCTCCGCGGGGAGATGCCGCTCGGGCACCGTCTCCCTCACCTTCGACGACGGACCCTCGGCGACCGTCACGCCCCGCCTGGTACGGATCCTGAGGAAGGCGAACGCCCCGGCCACCTTCTTCATGCTCGGCCAGCGGGTCGACTCCGCCCGTTCGGCGGCGCGCCTGGTGGGCCGCTCGGGCTTCCTCGTCGCCAACCACAGCTACGCGCACGCCAACATGACCGGTCAGTCGTCCCGCGACGTCCGGCGGACCCTGCGCGCGACGGCCAGGTCCCTGCGGCGCGCCGGCCTGCAGCCGACCCGCCTGATGCGGCCGCCGTACGGCGCGATCGACGGGAGGGTACGGCGGGCCGTCGCCGCGGAGGGCCTCGTACCGGTCCTCTGGGACGTGGACCCGCGCGACTGGGCGGGTGGCTCGTCGGCGGAGATCGCGGAGCGGATCCTGGCCCAGCTGCGGCCGCACAGCAGCAACGTCGTCCTCCAGCACGACGGCATCGGCAACTCGCCCGCCTCGGTGGGGGCCGTCCCCCGCGTGGTCCGCGAGGCGCGCCGGCGCGGCTACTGCTTCGTCGCCCTGGACGAGTCCGGGCGCCCCGGCTTCCCGACCCCGCACGTCGAGGTGACCGCGGACGCCGTGGCGGAGGGCGCCACGACCCCGGTCACCATCCGGCTCGACCGGCCGACCGCCCGCGAGACGAGCCTCCGCCTGCGTACCCGGACGGGCACGGCCGTGGCGGGTCGCGACTTCACGGCCGTCGACACCAGGGTGCGGATCCCGGCCGGCGCCACCACGGTGCAGGTCCCCGTCGCGGTGCCGCGCGACCGGCTCGACGAGCCCACGGAGCGCTTCCGCGTGGCCGTCTCCGAGCCCTCGGGGCTGGTCGTCGACGTGGGCAGCGCGGTCGTGGTCGTCACCGACCGCGACCCGGAGCCCGGGGTGGCCGGGGTCGACGTGAACGTCGCCGAGCCGGCGCTGGGCAGCCGCACGGTCCGCGTGCGCTTCGAGCTCGGGCGGGTGAGCGGTCGGACGGTCCGGCTCCGGGTCGTCCCCGTCGCAGGCACCGCCGGCGCCGACGACGTGAGCGCGGCGCCGGCGATGCTCACCATCCCCGCCGGTCGCCGCTCGGCGAGCATCGTCGTGTCCGTCCTGGCCGACACGGTGGACGAAGGAGATGAGAGGTTCCGGCTGCGGATCGTCGGCGCCCTCAACGCGCAGGTGGTCCGGCGCGACGCCGTCCTGACCGTCACTCCTCCGGTGACGCCCCGGCGGCGCTAGGTTCGGACCCATGAGCATCGCGCAGGAACGCCGCCTCGTCACCGCGATCCCCGGGCCTGAGTCGCTGGCCCGCCTCGAGCGCAAGAAGCAGCACGTCGCCGACGGTGTCGGCACCATGCTGCCGGTCTTCGTCGTGGCCGCGGGCGGCGGCGTACTCCACGACGTCGACGGCAACTCGCTGATCGACCTCGGCTCCGGGATCGCGGTGACCTCGGTCGGCAACGCCGCGCCGGGCGTCGTGCGACGGGTGCAGGAGCAGGTCGCGGCGTTCACCCACACCTGCTTCATGGTCACGCCGTACGACGGGTACGTCGACGTGTGCGCCGAGCTGGCCGACCTCACCCCGGGCGGCCACGCCAAGAAGTCGGCG
>JBAZRQ010000258.1:0-4324 GCA_041662925.1 Nocardioides sp.
GAGCGGCGGCCGCGCGCCGCCCGACGCTGGCAGCCGCTCCTGGTGGCCGCCGTCGTCGCGCTCGTCGTCGGGGTGATGGTCGTGGTGCTCGGCCGGGCCGGCGAGGGCGAGCCCCAGCCCGCACCGTCCCCGAGTCCCACGGTCACCGACACCGCGGTCCCGGTCTCCGCGCCGACGGTGCCCTACATCGTCGACAACCGGCTCTACGTCGACGGCACGCAGGTGCCGGGCGAGTGGTGGGGGCTGGAGTCCCGACAGGGGGTCTGGCTCGCGACCCAGTTCGACGGGTCCTGGTGGTGGGGCGGTCCCGGCATCGAGGGGGCCATGCGGATCGAGGCCCAGATCGAGCAGGCCCCGACGATCTCGCCCAACGGCCGCTACGTCGCCTTCATCGACGTGAGCAGCGGTGAGGCCCGGCTGACGGGGTTCGACACGCAGCCTGCGGGGGAGGGCTTCGGCGTGGCGCCGATCGACGCGCTGCCCACCTCCGAGGAGGGGGTCGCGCTCGGGGTCGCCGCCGTGACCGACGAGGGCGACGTCATCGTGCAGGGCGCGCGCACTCGCCTGATGTGGCGCGCGCAGTTCGGTGACCAGCAGACCGTCGTGGACCTGCCTGCGGACCAGCTGGTCCTGCAGGCGACACCGGCCGGCCTCGTCGTGGTCGACGAGTCCGACGGCCCCACCGATGCCGCCAGCACCGAGCCCTACCTCGCGGCCGTCTCCGGCGACGGCCGGCTCACCCAGGTGGGCACGCTGCCGACGTACGACGAGCTCGTGGTCAGCCCCGGTGGCACCTGGCTGGTGCGGGCGCCGGCGGGCACCATCGGCGGTGAGGTGACCGCCGTGGGGAGCCTGAGCGCGCAGGAGATCGGATCCGACGACGAGGTCGTCCTGGAGGCCCCGGAGAGCTGGGGGTTCGCGGTCAGCGCCTGGGTCTGGGAGGACGACGAGCACCTGGTCGCCGCCGTGCTGCCCGCGGACGAGGCGGGCGACGCGCAGCTGGTCCGCTGCAGCGTCTCCCTGGGGGAGTGCCGGGTCCTCCCAGGCACGCCGGCCGCCTGACCCGTCGCGTTGTACACCAGCTGCCCACCCCACGAGACGGTTCACTCCAATTGGCGCCGATTCGCGCGATTCGTCGACAAGAACACGTTCTAGTTGGCAGAGTGGCGCCCACCACACCGGCTTGGGAGGTCGGGGTGGTGGGCAAAGCGCCAGCTTGGGAGAGGGAACTGATGATGACCATGCGCAACCGCACCCGGGGGCTCGCCGCGGCGAGTGCCATGACCCTGCTGCTCGGCCTCGCGGCCTGCGGTGGGAGCGACGACTCCGAGGACAGCTCAGACGGGCCCACGCAGAATGCCGACGTGGAGTTCACCGGCGATCCGGTGACCGTGATGACGTGGACCGCCTACGACACCGACACGCTCAACGTGAAGGCCATCCTCGACATCGCCCAGGGCGCGGTCGTGGACATCAACAACGGCGGTGGCATCAACGGCCACGAGCTGAAGCTGATCACCTGCAACGAGGGCGCCGACCCCAACAAGGCGGCCGACTGCGCGCGGCAGGCCGTCGACGAGGGCGTGGCCGCGGTCGTGGGCGGCTTCACCGCCAACGGCGACGTGATGATGCCGATCCTCGAGGAGGCCGGCATTCCCTGGTTCGGGCCTCCGGGGATCTCCTCCGCGGAGCTGTCCAGCCCCAACAGCTTCATGCTCACCTCCGGCGTGCTGGGCCTGGCCGGACTCGGCGCCAAGGCTGCGGCCGACGGCTGTGAGACGGTCGCGTCGGTCAACTACGACCTCCCGTCCGCGGGCGAGATCTCCCAGCTCGTCGACGTGGGGCTGGCCAGCGGCGGTGCCGAGGCGTCCGACCTGATCAAGGTCCCGCCGACCACCACCGACTTCAGCAGCATCGCGCAGGAGACCGCGGACTACGACTGCGCCATCTTCGGCACCCCGCCGCAGCCGTTCATCGGGATCGCCACGGCGGCCAAGAGCCTGGGCAGCGAGACCACCTACTACCTGGTGCCCGGCGGGCTCACGTCCTTCGTCACCGACACCGGCGGCGACGCGGTCGAGGGCACGGTGACCCTGTCCAGCTTCCCGACCGGCGACGACCCGGTCTGGGACGACGCCAAGGCGGTCGTCGGTGAGCTCGAGGACGACCCCAACGGTGGCTGGAGCGGGATGTACATGCAGAACACCTGGGTGGCCTACCGGACCTTCTACTCGCTGCTGAAGAAGAACGAGGACTTCAGCGCTGCCGGCGTCCAGAAGACCCTCGCCGCGACGGCCGCGGTCGACACCGAAGGCTTCACCCCGCCGTTCAGCTTCGCGGCGGACTTCGGGGTGGAGGGCCTCAACCGGATCGTCAACTCCCTGGCGCTCTACATCAAGGTCGAGGGCGGCGAGCTGGTCCGGCAGGGCGACGAGTACGTCGACCTCAAGACCGCACTCGTCCCAGCCTCCTAGCCCGGCATGACCCAGACAGAGGCGCCCGGGGCGGAGACGCCGTCCCGGGCCGGCGAGGTCGTCATCTCTGCCCGGGGGCTGACCGCCGGGTACGGCGGGACGCCGGCCGTCCATGAGTTCGACGCGGACGTCCGGTCGGGTGAGATCGTCGCCCTCCTGGGCGCCAACGGGGCCGGGAAGACCACGACGCTGCTGGCCCTGGCCGGTGAGGTGTCGCCGATCGCGGGCACCGTCTCGTTCCACGGCGACGGCCGGCGCCGGGCGCTCCACCAGCGCGCCCGCCGGGGGCTCGGGTTCCTGACCGAGGAGCGCTGCGTCTTCATGGAGCTCACCGGTTGGCAGAACCTCAAGCTCGGCCGGGGCAAGCCGGAGGTCGCGCTCGAGTACTTCCCGGAGCTCGAGGAGCACCTCTCCAAGCGGGTCGGACTGCTCTCCGGTGGCCAGCAGCAGATGCTGGCCCTGAGCCGGGTGCTGGCCGGTGAGCCTCGGGTGCTGCTCGCCGACGAGCTCTCACTCGGGCTGGCTCCGCTCGTCGTGGAGCGGCTGCTGGCCGCCGTACGCCGGGCCGCCGACTCCGGCGTGGCCGTCGTGCTGGTCGAGCAGCACGTCCGCCAGGCACTCGCCGTTGCCGACCGAGTGAAGGTGATGCGCCGCGGTCGGGTCGTGATGTCCGGTGACGCCGCCGACCTGCGCGACGACCCCGAGAGGATCGCCGCGCACTACCTCAGCGGGGCCTCGTGACCGTCCCGCCACCTCATCCGTCGCCTCGCCCGGCCCCGCCCGGACAACTCTTGAGGAATCCTGAGAACCCATGACTGACCTCGTCCGCTTCGCCTTGCTCGGACTCGGCACCGGCGGCATCTACGCTCTCCTCGGTCTCGGGCTCGTGGTGATCTACCGCGGCTCGGGCGTGATCAACTTCGCGCACTCGGGGTTCGCGCTCGTCGGCGCCTACCTCGTCTACCGGTTCCAGACCGAGCAGGGCCACGGGCTCGCCTTCTCCCTGATCGCCGCCGTCCTGATCTGTGCGCTGCTCGGTGTGCTGACGCACCTCCTCGTGATGCGCCCACTGCGCGGCGCCAGCCCGCTGGCGAGGGTGATCGCGACGTTGGGCATCCTGACCCTGCTCACCCAGGCAGTGGTGCTGGAGTACACCGCCAAGCAGATCATCACCGCCTCTCCGGTGCCGACCGAGGCGGTCACCCTGCCCGGCGACATCATCATCGGGCGCTACGCGTTCTGGCTGGTCGGCATCGCCGCGCTGTTCGCGCTGCTGCTCACCGTGACCAGCGTCCGCACCCGCTTCGGCTACGCGATCTCGGCGTCCGCCGAGAACCCGCGCGGCGCGGCCGCCCTGGGCTGGTCGCCCGACGTCCTCGCCTGCGTCACCTGGGGCGTCGGCGGCGGGCTCGCCGCGGTCGCCGGCGCCATGATGCCGGCGACCACGTCCGGGTTCCTCTCGCCGATCACCTTCAGCATCCTGATCATCGGGGCGCTGGCCACCGCGCTCCTGGGCGGCTTCAAGTCCTACCCGATGGCGCTGGCCGGCGGCCTGTTCATCGGCGTCGCGCAGTCGCTGACCGCCCACTGGGTCAACGACCACGTCGAGGCGACGCAACGCCAGGGCATCCCGGACTCGCTGCCGTTCCTGGTGATCATCATCGTGCTCGTGCTCCGCGGCCGCGGGCTCCCGCTGCGCGGCAGTATCACCGACCGGCTCCCGCGGGTCGGCACCGGCCGCACCCGTCCGGTGGTCGTGATCGTCACGACCGCTGTGGTGCTGCTCTGGGTCGGCGTCGGTGCCTCCAAGGACTGGTACGTCCCGGTCATCATCAGCACGACGTTCGCGA
>JBAZRQ010000259.1:0-4299 GCA_041662925.1 Nocardioides sp.
GGAGTCGCTCAGCGTGCGCAGCGAGTCGTAGACAGCCTGGTGCGAGACCTCGGGGAGCTCGCGGCGTACGGCGCCGATGATCGAGTCGGTGTCGGCGTGCGGGTGCGCGTGGACCGCGCCCAGCACCGCGATCCGCGGACGGGTCACGCGCAGCGCGACCCCGCGCAGCAGCTGCGAGAAGTCCAGGTCGGGGGCCACACGGAGCATTGTGGACCGGCTTTCTTGAAAGAGTCAAGAAAACGGTCCGGGTGCCGGACCGCATCCACGGGGGAAATGACGAGAGCGGCCCGGTCTTGCCTCAGCAAGACGGGCCGCTCCCCGATCACGTGGAGCTGAGGGGACTCGAACCCCTGACCCTCTGCATGCCATGCAGATGCGCTACCAGCTGCGCCACAGCCCCAAACCGTTGGTCGAAGTCTCCTTCGGACAACTCGCGGAATACTAGCCAACCCCGCACGCCACACGAAATTCGGGGTCACCCGGTGCGGTTGTAGGCCCCGAGGCGCAGCCCGCCGACCTCGGGGTGCTCCTCGAGGACCACCCAGCCGCAGTTGGTGAGACCGCGCAGGGTGTGGAACTGCTCGTCGGGCCAGCCGAGCATCGCGCCGGTCGCGACCCGGATGGCGGCGCCGTGCGAGACGGCGACCGCGGTCTCCCCCGGCGCCAGCGCGGCGAGCAGCTCACCCAGGGCCTCGGTCATCCGTCGGCGTACGTCGGCGGTCGGCTCGGCGCCCGGTGCGGAGTCGTAGTGCCCCCGGCGGAACTGATCGAACTCGACGGGATCGAGCTCGGAGTACTCGTCATGGGTGAGGCCCTGGCGCTCCCCCAGGTGGAACTCGCGCAGCCGGGCGTCGTACGTCGGCGACAGTCCCGTCGCCTCGGCCAGCGCAGCCGCGGTCGACCGCGCGCGCACCAGGTCCGACGACCAGAGCAGCGTAGGGCCGAGCTTGGCCAGCACCTCGGCGGCAGCGGTGGCCTGCTCGCGTCCGACGTCGTCGAGCTCGACGTCCAGCTGGCCCTGCACCCGCAGCGCGTGGTTCCACGCGGTCCGCCCGTGGCGCAGGAGGACGAGCGTGCGCACGGTCAGCCGGCCGGGCGGGTGAGGTCGGCCGGCAGCGGGATCGTGGGGCAGTCGCGCCAGAGCCGCTCGAGGGCGTAGAACTCACGCTCCTCCTCGTGCTGCACGTGGACGACGATCTCGCCGTAGTCGATGAGCACCCAACGGCCATCGCGCTCGCCCTCACGGCGTACGGGCTTGGCGCCCAGCTCGCGCAGCTTGTCCTCCACCTCGTCGACGATCGCCTTCACCTGGCGGTCGTTGGTGGCGGAAGCGATCACGAAGGCGTCGGTGATCGCGAGCTGCTCGCTCACGTCGAACGCGACGATCTGCGTCGCGAGCTTGTCTGCTGCGGCGCGGGCGGCAGCGAGGACGAGCTCGACGGCATGGTCTGTGGCAGTCATTGGTCTCCGGGGTAGAGGCGGTGCTTCTGGATGTACTGCACCACACCATCGGGCACGAGGTACCACACGGGCTGTCCGCGGCGCTGGCGCTCCCGGCAGTCGGTGGAGGAGATGGCGAGCGCGGGGATCTCCACCATGGTCACCCGGGCGGACGGGATCGAGCCCAGCACCTCGGGGTCCATGTCGTAGCCGGGGCGGGTGCAGCCGACGAAGTGGGCCAGGTCGAAGAGGCCCTCCGCGTCGCGCCAGCCGAAGATCTCGGTCAGCGCGTCGGCGCCGGTGATGAAGTAGAGGTCGGCGTCGGGCATCGCGGCGCTGAGGTCGCGCAGCGTGTCGATCGTGTACGTCGGTCCGGCGCGGTCGATGTCGACGCGCGACACCGTGAAGCGCGGGTTGGCGGCCGTGGCGATGACCGTCATCAGGTAGCGGTGCTCCGCCGGCGAGACCTGGCGCTCGGACTTCTGCCAGGGCCGGCCGGTCGGCGCGAACACGACCTCGTCGAGGTCGAACCACGCCTGCACCTCGGAGGCGGCCACCAGGTGCCCGTGGTGGATGGGGTCGAACGTGCCACCCATCACGCCGACGCGGCGGCGTACTGGTGTGGCCTCACTCATGCGAGCCCACTCAGGTGTGCTCGCGTCCTCCGCCGAAGGCGACCAGGGCACCGATCATCGCGAGCAGGATGGCGATGGCGATCGCCCCCACGATCCAGGGGTTGATGACCTGCTCGTGGTGCTCCTCGACGGCCCGGCTCAGGGACAGCGTGATCTGGCTCAGCGACATGAGGCCCAGCCTATCGGGACGCTCAGCCGAGCAGCGACTCGACTCCGGCGAGCACCAGCCAGAACCGCAGCGTGCGGCCGATCAGGATGGTCGGCAGGAAGACGTACATGCGCATCTTCAGCGCCCCGGCGACCGCGGCCATCACCAGCAGCGGCGGCACTCCTGCGAACGACGAGATCAGCATGATCGCGCCGGAGAACCACGGCCGGCCGTCCATGCGCGCCTGCCAGCGCGCGTAGCTGTTCTTGATCTTGTCGCCGGACAGCTTCTTCTGGACCCAGTCGGTCTCGATGCTGCGCCGGGTGGCCTCGTACCAGACGATCTTGCCGAACATCTGGCCCAGGCCGGCGGTGAGTGCCAGCGGGAAAGCATGGCCGTCGCCGACGGTGGCGGCCATCCCGCCGAGGATCACCTCCATGTTGATCAACGGGAACAGTGCGGAGGCGATGCTGACCCCGAAGGTCCAGAGGGTCAGGCTCATGCGGTGGCGCGTTCGGGCACCGGGATCCCGAGCTGGAAGAGCCACCGCATCGAGACGCACTTGAGCACCACGAGGGCCAGCGCGATCACCAGGCCAACCTGCCACCAGCCGGTGACCAGCAGCAGAACGGCGAACAGCGAGGAGTTGACGGCCTTGGCGGGCTTGGACCAGTTCCAGGTGTAGATCCGCCGGTCGACGACGTAGAAGTAGTTGGGGCTGCGGATCGGCCAGGCCAGGAACGCCATCGACAGGAACATGTCGATCACCATGAAGTTGAAGAGGTAGACCGACACCGGCAGCACCATCTCCGGCTCGAGCCAGGCCAGGCCGATGTAGAACGCCGCGGCGTTGATCCGGTCGCACATGATGTCGATGACGCCGCCGATGCGGGTCTCGCAGTCGAAGTAGCGGGCGTAACCGCCGTCGGCCATGTCGCCCACCCAGTAGACGACGAGCCCGACGATCAGCAGCGTGCGGTCCTCCTCGACGGCCGCGACCAGGCACAGGGCCAGTGACGCGATCGTCCGGACGAACGTGATCACGGTGGCGCCGGTCCAGAGCCGCTCCACGCTCGCGTCGGCGTGGATGGCGAGGTCGGAGGCAGGCACGGGCAAGACGCTATCGCGGCGGTGCGCGCTCAGCGCACGTGGCCGTCGCCGGTGACGACGTACTTGGTCGAGGTCATCTCGGGCAGGCCCATCGGACCGCGGGCGTGGAGCTTCTGGGTGCTGATCCCGATCTCCGCACCGAACCCGAACTCGCCCCCGTCTGTGAACCGGGTCGAGGCGTTGACCAGCACCGCGGCGGAGTCGACGGCGGCCACGAAACGCCGGGCCGCACCCTGGTCCTCGGTCACGATCGCGTCGCTGTGCTGGCTGGAGAACCGCCGGATGTGGGCGATCGCAGCGTCGAGGTCGGGTACGACGGCGGCGGAGATGTCGAGGGAGAGGTACTCCCGGCCGTAGTCGTCGTCGGTCGCCGGCTCGACGCCGTCGTGGGCACCGAAGGCGTCGTCGCCGTGGATGGTGACACCGGCCTCCTGCAGGGCGCTCACCACGCGTGGCAGGAACTCCCCGGCGATCTGGGCGTGGACGAGCAGCGACTCGGCCGCGTTGCAGACGCTGGTGCGGTGCGTCTTGGCGTTGAGCACGATGGCGAGCGCCTTGTCGAGGTCGGCGGCGCGGTCGACGTAGACGTGGCAGTTGCCCACGCCGGTCTCGATGACCGGGACGGTCGACTCCTCCACCACCGAGCGGATCAGGCCCGCACCGCCGCGCGGGATGAGTACGTCGACATCGCCGCGGGCACGCATCAGCGCCCTGACGCTGTCGCGGGTGTCGCCGGGGACCAGCTGCACCACGTCGGGGTCGAGGCCGGCGGCGGTGACCGCGTCACGGAGCACCGTCACGATCGCGGCGTTGCTCGAGCGCGCGCTGGAGCTGCCCCGTAGGAGCACGGCGTTGCCGGACTTGAGGCAGATGCCGGCGGCGTCGGCGGTGACGTTGGGGCGGGCCTCGTAGATCATGCCGACCACGCCGAACGGCACCCGCACCTGGCGCAGCTCCAGGCCGTTG
>JBAZRQ010000260.1:0-4288 GCA_041662925.1 Nocardioides sp.
GGTCGGTCGTGAGGGTGACCTCGAACTCGAGCTCGGCTTCGGTGAGGCCCTCCAGCTGTTCGAGCCGACGATCGAGCTCGAGGGCGAGAGGCGACATGTAGAGGTCCGAGATGTCGCGGGGAAGTGTGGTCATGGTGAGCCTCCGTTGCGGTCGTTTACGAGTCTTGAGTCCACGACGGCCGGGCAACAGGGCAATTGGTCCCGAGCGACAGGTGACCGGCATCACCGCCGGTTGCCGGTCAGACACACACCAGCTGGGGCTCGTACTCGGGCGGGTACTCCGGCCCGTCGTGCTCGACGAAGGCCTCCGGCGCGGGGAACAGCAGCTCCTCGTCCCCGGTGTCCATCCACCTCACGTGGTAGGGCGGGCGGCCGTCCTCGTGCTCGACGTCGAGCACCTCGGCCTCGCGGACTGGCTCGTCGAAATGGTGACCCCGGATCACGATCCGGTCGCCCTCGCATGCATACATCGGTGTCTCCTGGTTGCTGGTTCCACCTTCAAATATCCCCGTTTCGCGAGGGGGCGGGCAGGGACGTTGGTCCCGTCGGTCCTGGGTCTTTCCCCAGCCCTGCCTGGGATGTGACCTGGGTCTCCAGGAGCGCCCTCGGGGTCTCGGGCCAGTGGATCTGGGGGTCGGATCAGGGACGAACCCGATGGAGCCGGGCGGCTGCGCGAGCAAGACTGGAGTCGTCGGGAAGACATCCCGGCCAGCGAACGAAGGAGCACGACCTCCATGAACACCATCCAGCAGAGCTTCGCCCAGCAGGGCCTGGTCCGACCGCGCGGCGACCGCATCCTGGGTGGCGTGTGCGCCGGCATCGGCCGCCGTTTCGGGATGAGCGCCTGGATGGCACGGCTGCTCTTCGTGCTGGTCCTCATGGTCGTCCCCGGCAGCCAGATCCTGATCTACCCGATCCTGTGGATCCTGATGCCGTCGGAGGAGCTGGTCATGGTGGCGCCGCAGCCGCCGTTCTCCGGTCAGGTCCCGCAGTAGGTCGTGTAGCTGCCGAAGTCGTCGGGAGCCGGGGCGGCGTAGCGCTCGAGGCCGGGCCGCTCGTCGTACGGCGCGGTGACGGCCTCGAGCAGCCGCTCGACCGGGCCGAGGTCGCCCTCGGTGCCCGCGTCGAGCGCCTCCTCGACCAGGTGGTTGCGCGCGACGTAGACCGGGTTGACCCGGTCCATCGCGTCGGCGTCTGGGCCGAGCGCCCGCCACCGCTCCGCCCACTCGCCAAAGCCTGCGAGTGCAGGCTCCGCGTCGCCGCGGGCGGCCGCACCGAGGGCCCGGAAGAACGACGTGTGGTCGACCCGGCCGGCCTTCATCAGGTCGAGCAGGTCGCCGACCAGGGCCTGCGTGACGTCGTCGCCGGGCCCGTCCGGCAGCCCGAGCTTGGCGTGGATCCCACGGGTCCAGGCGATGGAGTAGGCCTGGCGGAACGTGCCGAGCGACTCGACCGCGAGCGCGACCGCCTGCTCCTGGTCGTCGTGGATGAGGGGGAGCAGCGCCTCGGCGAGGCGGGCGAGGTTCCACTCGGCGATCAACGGCTGGTTGCCGTAGGCGTAGCGGCCGTCCTCGTCGATCGAGCTGTAGACGGTGGCCGGGTCGAAGGCCTCCATGAACGCGCATGGCCCGTAGTCGATGGTCTCGCCGGAGATCGTCATGTTGTCGGTGTTCATCACGCCGTGCACGAAGCCGACGTTCATCCACTGCGCGAGCAGGGACGCCTGCGCCGCGACGACCGCCTCGAAGAACGCGCGGTAGGGCTCGGCCGCCCTCGCCGCGTCGGGATGGTGGCGCGCGATCGCGTGGTCGGCCAGCCGTCGGGTGAGCTCGACGTCGCCGGTGGCCGCGGCGTACTGGAAGCTGCCCACGCGCAGGTGGCTGCTCGCCACCCGGGCCAGCACGGCGCCCGGGAGCACGCTCTCGCGCTGGACCCGGCGGCCGGTCGCGACCACGGACAGCGAGCGGGTGGTGGGGATGCCGAGGGCGTGCATCGCCTCGCTGACGACGTACTCGCGCAGCATCGGACCGACCGCGGCCAGCCCGTCCCCGCCGCGCGCGAACGGCGTACGCCCGGAGCCCTTGAGGTGCAGGTCGCGCTTGTGCCCCCTGGTGTCGACCAGCTCCCCGAGCAGCAGGGCGCGGCCGTCGCCGAGCCGCGGGCTGAAGCCGCCGAACTGGTGGCCGGCGTAGACCTGGGCCACGGGCCGGGCGCCCTCGGGCACCAGGTTGCCGACCAGCAGGCGGGCGCCCTCGGGGGTGCGCAGGCTCGCCGGGTCGATGCCGAGCTCAGCGGCGAGCGGCTCGTTGAGCACCAGCAGCTGCGGGTCGGGCGCCGTCTCCGCCTGCCAGGGCAGGGCGAGCTCGCTGAGCTCGCGCGCGAAGCTGTCGCCGAGTACGACGGTCGGTGCGGGGAGGACGCTCACAGCACGAGGCTACGTGGCGGGCTCACGTGGGCAGGCGGTCCGCGCGCTCCTCGACGACCCCGGCCGGAGCCGTGAGCCGCCAGGCCTCGAAGGCCAGCTCCGCGAGCTCGTCTCGCTCGACGCCGTCGAGGCGGACCACGACCCAGCCGAACGCCCCGGCCGTGAACTGCACCTCGAACACCTCGGGCCGCTCCGCCACCAGCGCGAGCTGCTCCGACCGGGTCTGCTTGAGGCCGACCGTGCGGGTCGGCTCCCAGAGGTAGCCGAACGTGTGGGCGTGGACCTGGAGCTTGGTGTAGCGACCGTGGTCGGAGCGCTGCACGCCGGGCAGCTGTGCCACCAGGTCGAGGAAGTCGGCGATCGTGCTCATCGAGCGGTCATCATGCCCGGGAGAGCCGACGCAGCGCCGAGTGCGCCGCGTTGAAGCCGCACATGCCGTGCGCGCCGCCGCCGGGTGGGGTGGCCGCCGAGCACAGGTAGAGGAGGTCGGCGCCGAGCCAGTAGGGATCGACCGCGGCCCGTGGGCGGGCGACCAGCTGGCGGGGCGTGTTGGCGCCGGTGACGATGTCGCCGCCCACGTAGTTGGCGTTGTACGACGACATCCCGGCCACGTCGCGCACGTGCCGGGCGAGCACTCGCTCGCCGAACCCCGGAGCGAACCGCTCGATCTGCGCCTCCACCAGCGCGGTCGCGTCGCCGGACCAACCCGACGGGACGTGTGCGTAGGCGTAGACGGGGTGGACGCCGTCGTGCGAGCGGCCGGGGTCCGCGAGGTACTGCTGGCCGACCAGGACGTAGGGCCGCTCGGGCATCCGCCCGCGGTGGACCATCCGCTCTGCCTCGGTGATCTCCTCGAGTGAGCCGCCGAGGTGGACGGTGCCCGCGCGACGAGCGGGCTCGTAGCGCCAGGGCACGCCCTCGGCCACGGCGAGCTCGACCTTGAACGCGGCCGGGCCGTGCCGGTAGCGCCGCAAGGCGCGGTCGACGCGCCCCGGCAGCCGGCCGGCCGCGATCCGCGAGGCGGCGGCGGGGGCGGTGTCGAGCATCACGATGTCAGGCCGGCCCAGCTCGGCGAGCGAGGTCACGGTCCGGCCGGTCTCGACGACACCGCCGTGGGCCTCCAGGGCGGACACCATGGCGCGGGCGATGGCCTGGGACCCGCCGCGCGCCGCGGGCCAGCCGTAGCGGTGAGCGGCTGCGCCGAGGGTGACCCCGATCGCCGACGACATCGGGGTGCCGAACGGGCGCAGCCCATGAGCGGCCACCCCGGCGAACAGGGCCCGGGCGCGCGGGCCGCGCCACCGACGGGCGAGCAGCGAGGCGGGCAGCGCCGACAATGCTCCGAACAACGCCAGGTCGACGGGGTGGTGAGGCACGCCCAGCATCGGCTCGAAGAGGTCCTCGCTGATCCGGTCGAACCGCTCGGCGAGGCCGCCGAACACCGCCTGCCAGGCAGCGCCGTCGGCCCCCAGGCCCGCAGCCGTGTCGGCCACCGAGCGCCAGGCCGCCGCGCCGCTCCCCATCTCAGGGCCGTCGAGGGGGTGCGCGTACTGGATCTCCGGCCAGCACCACTCCAGCCCGTGCTCCTCCAACCGGGCGGCCCGGGAGAAGGGCGTGTCGACGGCGAGCGGATGGAACGCCGAGCACTCGTCGTGGAGGAGACCGGGCAGCGTCAGCTCGGCGCTGCGGGTGCCACCGCCGGGCGTCGCGGCGGCCTCGATCACCCGGACGCTGACCCCCGCGGCGGCCAGGGTGAGCGCGGCGGCGAGCCCGTTGGGACCGCTCCCGACGACCACGGCGCTGGTCATCGTCACCTCCGAGGGGTTCGCGTCGTTGTCTTGCCAGGTGACGCCCGTCACCGTA
>JBAZRQ010000261.1:0-4287 GCA_041662925.1 Nocardioides sp.
CCTCTACGAGTTCCTGCTCGACAACACCGAGAAGGCCTGGTTCGAGGTGGTCGTCGACCCCGACCACCGGGAGCGGGGAGCGGGCAACGCGCTCGCCGAGCACCTGCTCGCGCTCGCCGAGGCCGATGGCCGCACGGTCTTCCTCACCGACACCAAGATCCCCTTCGCCGAGCTGGAGACCCACCCCTACCGCAGCTTCCTGGAGCACCGGGGCTTCTCCCAGTCCAACATCGAGGTCGTCCGGCACCTCACGCTGCCGGTCGACGACGACGCGATCCAGAAGTCGATGGACCACGCCGCCGAGAAGTCGGGTGGCTACCGGGTCGAGACGTTCGTCGGGCACTTCCCCGACGAGTACGCCGAGTCACTGTGCGTGCTGCTCGGCCAGCTCTCGGTCGACGCCCCGACCGGCACGGTCGACTTCGAGGAGGAGGTGATGACCCCCGAGCGCCTCGCGGAGCGCTACGCGATGAGCGCCGCCCAGGGCCGGGAGACCTTCGAGACGGTGGCGCTCACACCCGAGGGTGTGGTCGCCGCGCAGACGACGCTGCTGGCGCAGAACGCCGGCAGCGACGCGTTCCAGTGGGGCACGTTCGTGCACCGCGAGCACCGCGGTCACCGGCTGGGTCTCGCGGTCAAGGCGGCCAAC
This sequence comes from Nocardioides sp., assembly GCA_041662925.1. Lineage (GTDB taxonomy): Bacteria > Actinomycetota > Actinomycetes > Propionibacteriales > Nocardioidaceae > Nocardioides. Next base: position 650 of record JBAZRQ010000261.1, read on the forward strand.
CTGCGAGCCGTGCAGGCGCAGCGCCCGCAGATCACCCGGGTCCGCACCCAGAACGGCGAGACCAACGGCTACATGATCGACATCAACGAGCAGATCGGGTTCCGGCCGGTCGAGGCGTCGGTGGAGTTCGTCAGGCGCGCGTGAAGCGCACGGCCTCGCCCGGGCGCAGCTGGCCGCACTGCCACAGGTCGGCGGCCTCGACCACCGCCAGCACCGGGTAGCCACCGGTCGGGGGGTGGTCGGCGAGGAACACCACCGGCCGTCCGTCCGGCGGCACCTGCACGGCCCCGAGCACCATGCCCTCGCTCGCCAGCTCGCCCGCCCGCAGCCGCTCGAGCGGCGGACCCTCCAGCCGCAGCCCGATCCGGTTGGACGCCGCGCCGACGGCGTACGTCGTGGCGCACAGCGTGTCCAGGGCGCCGGCCGCGAACCAGTCCGCCCGGGGACCTGGATGCACCCGGAGCGGGCCGGGGACCGGCGGCCGCGGGGTGTCGTGCGGCGTCGGCCGCCCGGCGGAGCCGCCCACGGCCAGCTCGGCGCCGGCCACGACCCGCGGCGGGCCGACCCACGCGAGGGTGTCGGTCGAGCGCGACCCCAGCACCGGCGCGACGTCGAGGCCGCCGGCGACGGCCAGGTAGGAGCGCACCCCCGACGTCGGCGTACCGACCCGAAGGGTGCCGCCCGCGGGCAGCCACTCCGCGTGCGCGTGCCGGCGCACCGTGTCGTCGATCGACAGTGGCGCCGCGGCGCCGGTCACGGCCACCCACACGGCCCGGTCACTCGTGAGCTCGAGACCCCCGAGCGTCACCTCGAGCACGGCCGCGGCCGGGTCGTTGCCGAGCAGCCGGTTGGCCAGGTCGGCGGCGGGCCGGTCGAGCGGGCCGGCCCGCGGCACGCCGAGGTGGGCGAGCCCCGGGCGGCCGCGGTCCTGGACCGTGGTCAGCGGGCCCGGTCGCAGCACGTGGAGGCTCATGCGCGCACGAACCTGACCGGCGTGCCGGGTGCCAGCAGGGCGGGGTCCGGGCGGGAGGCGTCCCAGAGCGTGAGGTCGGTGCGGCCGATCACCCGCCACCCTCCCGGCGACGCGGTCGGGTAGACGCCGCACCACGGGCCCGCGAGTGCCACCGCCCCGGCCGGCACCCGGGGCCGGGGGGTGTCCAGCCGGGGCACGGCCCAGGCCTCGTCCAGGCCGGCGAGATAGGCGAACCCGGGTGCGAAGCCGCAGAACGACGAGACGAAGCCCGTGGCGGTGTGGCGCGCGACGACGCCCGCGACGTCGGTGCCCCAGAGCTCCGCCACGAAGGCGAGGTCGTCGCCGTCGTAGGTCACCGGCACCTGCACCGGGTCACGCGAGACCCCCGGCGCCTCCCCGGACCAGCCGGCCAGGCTCTCCCGCAGCCGGTCGGGGTCGTCCACCCCGTCGAACAGGACGGTCTCGGCCGCCGGCACCACCTCGACCGCCCCGAGCCCCGCCGTGCGTGCCCACAGCGCCAGCGCGAGGGCGGACCGGGCGTCGCCGACCTCGGCCAGCAGCGCATGAGGACCCACCGGACGTAGCTGCACGGCGACAGTCTGCCGGGCAGCAGCGAGGACCGTTCACGCACTCGTCACGCACCGCGGGTTGCGGCGCCCGCCCGGGCCCGGGGAACATGAGCGTGAGAAATGGGTGAGGGCCTCTTGATGGTATGAGCATCAGGAGGCCCTCGGCTCGACCGGAGACGGTGACGCCCGGTCGATCATGACTGTCTCTCCGACCCCGCCGTCCCCGTCACCGGGCCGACGCCTCGAGTCGCCTCGGGGTGTGGGTCTTCGATCTAGCCGATCCCCAGACCTGGCAAACCCTGCGGTCCGCGTCGATCTGGTAGGAGAGTTCTACGGGGCCGCGAGCACCCCGCGCAAGGGGTTCGCGCAAACAGTTCCCACAAACTTCTGGTCCCACAGCTTCCTCCACAGAAGTGGCCCCTCCCTCCACAGCCAGGGCCGATTCTCCACAGCTTCCGGCCAAGCCTGTGGAGGGTCAGGTGAGGCCCTCCAGGGTCCAGCCGGCCGCCTCCAGCACCCGTCGTACGTCGCGCGCGTTCGCCACCGCGTCGGGCTCGTCGCCGTGCACGCACAGCGAGTCGACCCGCGACGCGAGCGTCAGCGCCTGCGCGGCGATCCGCTCGCCGTCGTCCAGGACCGCACCGGGCCGGTGCCGCGGGACCAGCCGCCCCGCGTCGTCGTAGGCACGGTCGGGGAACCCTTCGTGCCACACCGCCCGGCCGGCCTCGACCGCGAGCCGGAGCAGCACCCCCGGCATGCCGAGCAGCGGCAGCGTCCCGGAGCCGGCCAGCACCGCGCGCGCGTGCTCGACGTCCTCGATCACCCGGTGGTAGAGCGCGCCGTGCGGCTTGACGTAGCGCACCTCGGTGCCCTCGGACGCCGCGATCGACGCGAGCGTCCCGACCTGGTCGGCGACCTGCTCGCGCAGCACCGCCACGGCCACGTCGGTACGCCGCCGGCCGAACCCCTCACGGTCGGCGTAGGAGACCTGGGCGCCGACCGAGACCCCGAGGCGGACCGCCTCGGCACAGACCGCGCGCATGATCGCCGGCGTCCCCGCGTGGTAGCCGCAGGCCACGTTGGCGCTGGTGACCACCGCGAGCAGGGCGACGTCGTCGGTCACCTCCTCACCGAGGTCGGCGTTGAGGTCGACCCGCCTCGTCCCCTCACCCACGCGGTCACCCATGGGCCGACTCTCTCACCCCCTCAGTAGCGTTCACGCCATGACGCACCCCGAGCCGCCGGTCGCCGAGCGCCGTCCCCACACGACCGAGCACCACGGACGCACCCGCGTCGACGACTACGAGTGGCTGCGCGCCAAGGAGTCGCCCGAAGTGGTGGCCCACCTCGCAGACGAGAACGCCTACACCGAGGTCCGCACCGCCCATCTGGCCGGCCTGCGGCAGTCGATCTTCGACGAGATCAAGGCGCGCACCCGCGAGACCGACCTGTCCGTGCCCACGCGCAACCGCGACCACTGGTACTACGCCAGGTCCTTCGAGGGCCGCGAGTACGGCGCCAGCTGCCGGGTGCCGGTCACCGGGCCCGACGACTGGACCCCACCCAGCCCCGCCGAGGACTGCTCCGCCGACGAGCCGGCGCTGCCCGGTGAGCAGGTACTGCTGGACCTCAACGAGCTGGCCGAGGGCCACGACTTCTTCTCGCTCGGTGGGTCCAGCATCAGCCCGGACGCGTCGCTGCTCGCCTACTCCACCGACGTGGTCGGCGACGAGCGCTTCACGGTGCGGATCAAGGACCTGGCGACCGGCGAGCTGCTGCCCGACCAGATCACGGGAGTGCTCGGCGGCGTCACGTGGGACCGCGAGGGCGCCCATGTCTACTACACGACCGTCGACGAGAGCTGGCGCGCCGACAAGATCTGGCGCCACGCGCTCGGCACCGACCAGGAGGCCGACGAGCTGGTCCACCACGAGCCGGACGGCCGGTTCTGGGTCGGCCTGGGGCGCACCCGCAGTGACCGGTTCCTGGTCATCGCCGCAGGCTCGAAGACGACCTCGGAGTACCGCGTGCTGGACGCCGACGCCCCGGAGCTCGGCTTCCGGGTCTTCAGCGAGCGGCGCGAGGGCGTGGAGTAC
>JBAZRQ010000262.1:0-4286 GCA_041662925.1 Nocardioides sp.
GCACGCGGACATCAAGGGCACCGACGACCAGGGCCGGCGCTACCACGCGCTCAACCCGGAGGCCTACCTCTGGGTGCACGCCACGATGTACGAGACGTACCTGCTCTTCCTCAAGGACTTCGGGCCCGGCCTCACCGACGCGCAGGAACAGCAGCTCTTCGACGAGTGGCGGCGCATGGGGCTGCTGATCGGCGTCAAGGAGTCGGTCCTGCCCCGGACCCCGCAGGAGTTCTGGTCGATGTGGGAGCGGGTCGAGGACACGCTGGAGAACAACTACGTCGTGCAGGACCTGCTCCACACCGCGCCGCGCAAGCCGCCGTACACCCCGCTCCCCCAGGCGTTCTTCGACTGGCTGGCCCGGCCGCTGCTGCGCCGCCAGCGTGAGCTGATCGCCGTCACCGTGAGCCCCGAGCTGCGAGGACGGATCGGCCTGCCCGCACCCACGCCGCGCACGGAGCGCCGGGTGCGAGCGATGATGCGCCGCTCCCGTCTGGTCGGCAATCACCTCCCCGACGTCGTGCGGCTCGCCGTCCTCGCCCAGCTCACGATCCGCAAGACCCGCACCGACCCCCGCACCCGACCCGCCGCCACCCCTTACCCCTAGGACCCGCGATGACCGCCACACCGACCCACACGGCCACCCCCACCTCGACCAGCTCCGCCCGGCCCGCCTGGGTCACCCAGGAGCGTCTCGACGCCTGGTTCCGCTGGGTGTTCCGCGACCCGGCCGGTACTGACACCGTCACCGCGCTGGCGCCGTACGACGGCCGCCCGGTCGCGACGGTCCCGGCCAGCACCGTGGCGGACGTCGCCGCGGCCTGCGCCAGCGCCCGCACCGCGCAGCGGGCCTGGGCCGTCGTGCCCTACGGCTCCCGCGCCGAGGTCGTGCTCCGCTTCCACGACCTGCTGGTCGAGCGCCAGGACGAGGTCCTCGACCTGATCCAGTGGGAGATGGGCAAGGCCCGGTTCAGCGCCTGGCAGGAGATCCTCCAGGTCGCCAACATCGCCCGGCACTACGCGCGCCACGGGGCGACGTACCTCGAGGACCGCAAGGTCCGCGGCGCCATCCCCGGGCTGACCAAGGTCCGCGAGCAGCGGGTGCCCAAGGGCGTCATCGGGATGATCTCGCCCTGGAACTACCCGCTCTACCTCGCCGTCGGGGACGTGCTCCCCGCCCTGCTCGCGGGCAACGCCGTCGTCAGCAAGGCGGACTCGCAGACCGCGCTCACGCTGCTCTGGACCCGGGCCCTGCTCGCCGAGGCCGGCCTCCCGACCGACCTGTGGCACGTGGTGGTCGGGCCCGGCCGGACCGTCGGCGACGCATTGATCGACCACGTCGACCACATCTGCTTCACCGGCTCCACGGCCACCGGTCGCAGCGTGGGTGCCCGCGCGGGCGAGCGGCTGATCGCGGCCTCCCTCGAGCTCGGCGGCAAGAACCCGCTGATCGTCCGCGCCGACGCCGACGTCGCCAAGGCCGCCGCGGGTTGCATCGCGGCGGCCTTCGGCAACACCGGGCAGATGTGCATCCACATCGAACGGGTCCTGGTGCACACCGAGGTGTACGACGCGTTCCGCGACGCCCTGGTCGCCGGAACCGAGGCGCTGCGGCTGGGCCAGACCCTCGACTACTCCGTCGACGTGGGCTCGCTCGCCTCGCAGGCACAGCTCGACACCGTCGCCGCGCACGTCGACCAGGCGCGCGGCCTGGGGGCGACGGTGCTCGCCGGCGGCCGCGCCCGCCCCGACCTCGGCCCCTACGTCTACGAGCCCACCGTGCTGGAGGGCGTCACCGACTCGATGGCGGTGTGCCTCGAGGAGACGTTCGGTCCCGTCGTCTCGCTCTACCGCTTCGCCAGCGACCACGAGGCCGTACGGCGGGCCAACGAGGGCAGCTACGGACTCTCGGCGAGCATCTGGTCGAAGGACCAGGGCGCCGCCGAGCGGATGGCGGCCACGATCCGCGCCGGCTCGGTCAACATCAACGACGGCGCGGCCGCCGCGGCCGGGTCGATCGAGGCGGGCATGGGCGGCATGGGCGACAGCGGCCTCGGGCGGCGCCACGGCGCCGAGGGGCTGCGCAAGTACACCGAGTCGCAGACCGTCGCCACCCAGCGCCTGGTGCCGCTGGGTCCGCCGCCGTCCATGGCCGTCGACACGTTCGTCGCCCTGGGCAACAAGCAGCTGCGGCTGCTCAAGGCGCTGCGTTTTCGCTGAGTCAGCGCTCCGGCGGGACGGCGGCCGGGAACGAGACGTGTCACAGCGATGACTTTCCGATCGTCACCAGGTCAGATCGGGGAAATCCCTGATGCCGACTGTCCCCGCTCCCTGAGAGAGTGACCACCATGCACCGTCAGATCGCTGGCAAGCTCACCAGCAGAGTCACCAAGTGGATCGTCCTGGCCGCGGCGATCGTGACCGTGGGCCTGATGGCCCCCCTCAACGCCCAGCTCGTCGACGTCCAGAACAACGAGGCTTCTTCCTGGCTGCCCGAGTCGGCGGAGTCGACGAAGGTGCTCGAGGAGCTCACCGGCACCGTCGACCCCAACGACATCGACACCCTGGTCGTCTACTACCGCGAGGGCGGCCTGACCGCCGATGACCTCGCGGCGCTGGACGAGCACGCGGCCGAGATCGCCGAGGTCGAAGGCGTCACCGACGAGGGCGTCCTGTCGCCCAACGGCGCGCAGCAGGCCGGCATCCCCGTCCAGCTCGTGTCCGACGACGGTGAGGTCGCCAACCTCGCCTTCACCTTCAACTTCGGCGCCGACGGCTGGCTCGACATCCCGGACGCCGCGACAGAGGTCCGCGACATCGCCCAGATCGACGGGGTGACGGTCCACCTCGCGGGCTACGGCGGTCAAGCGGCCGACGCCTCCGAGGCCTTCGAGGGCATCGACACCAGCCTGATCTTCGCCACGCTGCTCGTGGTGATCGTGATCCTGCTCTTCACCTACCGCAGCCCGATCCTCTGGCTGCTCCCGATCATCTCCGCGGTCTTCGCCTACACGGTCTCCGGCGGTGTGGTCTACCTGCTCGCCAAGTACGCCGACCTCACGGTCAACGGCCAGAGCCAGTCCATCCTCGGCATCCTGGTGATCGGTGCCGGCACCGACTACGCGTTGCTGCTCGTGGCGCGCTATCGCGAGGAGCTGCGCCGCCACGAGGACCGGCACGAGGCGATGGCGTTCGCGCTCCACCGCGCCACCCCGGCCATCCTCGCCAGTGCGGCCACCGTGGTCATCGGGCTGCTGTGCCTGGTCTTCTCCGATCTCAACTCGACCGCGGGCCTGGGGCCGGTGCTCGCCGTGGGCGTGTCGGTCACCTTCTTGGTGATGGTGACCCTGCTGCCGGCGCTCCTGGTGATCTGCGGCCGGTGGGTCTTCTGGCCCAAGCGCCCGACGTTCGGTTCGCACGAGCCCACCGGCACGGGCTTCTGGGCCAAGGTGGGCTCCCGGATCGCCCCGCGCCCGCGTCGCGTGTGGGTGGTGACGGCCGGGCTGCTGATCATCGCGTGCCTCGGCCTGTTCAAGCTCGACCCGTCGGGCCTGGCGCAGGACGAGCAGTACACCAAGGAGTTCGACTCCATCAAGGGTCAGAGCCTGCTGGCAGGCCACGGCCTGGCCGACACCTCCAACACCGTGCAGGTGGTCACCAACACCGACCAGGCCACGGCAGTGTCCGACGCCCTGTCCTCGGTCGACGGTCTCGGCGACCCGACCGAGCCTCAGGACGTCGGCGACGGCCGGGCCTTCTTCACCGCCACGCTCGGCAGCGACATGTCGTCGACCGCCTCCTTCGACGCCGTCGAGGGTGCTCGCGACGCGGTCCACGGGGTCGACGGTGCCGACGCGTTGGTCGGTGGCGGGTCGGCGTTCTACCTCGACACCAAGATCGCCTCCGAGCGTGACAACAAGGTGATCATCCCGATCGTCCTGGTCGTGGTGCTCCTGATCCTGATGATCCTGTTGCGGGCACTCGTCGCGCCACTGATCCTGATCGGCACGGTCATCTTGTCGTTCGGCGCGGCGATGGGCATCTCGGCCCTGATCTTCACCGAGGTGTTCACCCGGATCGGGCTCTTCGAGGTCAACGAGGGGTTCGCGCACGTCGATCCCGGCTTCCCGCTGTTCGCGTTCGTCTTCCTCGTGGCGCTCGGGATCGACTACAACATCTTCCTGATGACCCGAGTCCGGGAGGAGACGGCCCAGCACGGCACCCGCAAGGGCTCGCTGATCGCGCTGTCGTCCACCGGGGGCGTGATCACCTCCGCCGGGCTCGTGCTG
>JBAZRQ010000263.1:0-4275 GCA_041662925.1 Nocardioides sp.
GCGGCGTCACACTGGCGGCGTGCGAGAAGAACTCGCGGATGGCCGGCGGCCCTTCCGTCGCGTTCTCCCGGGTCTTGGCCGACCAGTGCGTTCCTGGGACGACACAGTTGACCCGGACCCCGAAGGGCGCGAGCTCGATCGCGGCAGTCTTGGTGAAGTGAAGCACCCCGGCGTTCGCGACGCCGTAGCCGGCGAGGTTCGGCGCGGCCGTCACTCCTGAGGAGGAGCTCACGTTGACGATCGACCCGCCGGTCCCGCCGCGCACCATCGAGATCGCCTCGGCCTGGCACGACAGGAACGTCGAGGTGAGGTTGAGGGCCAACGGCCGTTGCCACTCCTCGACCGTCAGGTCGAGGAAAGGCTTGTTCACCCCGGCGGTGCCGCCGCAGAAGTTGACCGCGATCTCGAGCTCCCCGAGCTCGGCGACCGCCTGTTGCACCATCTCCCGGGGACCGGACGGGTCGGTCAGGTCCTTACCGATCGCGACCGCGCGACGTCCGAGGTCGACCACGTCCGCCGCCGTTCGCCGGGCCGCCTCGACGTCCAAATCGACCACCGCTACGTCACAGCCAGCGGCCGCGAGCTGCAAGGCAGTGGCCCGAGCCATGCCGTTACCGCCACCGGTGACCAGGGCGACCTTGCCCTCCATGCCGAGCGGTCCCGCCGTCATGCCGAGGCTCCATGTGCGAGCAGCTCCGGAGGCAGCGGCGGCGGCGGGTTGAACCGCAGGTAGTCGGGAAGGAACCCGGTTTCGTCCAGGTCGTCGGGCTGCCAGCCCTCGACCAGGCGGGAGCCGTCGAGCGTGCGCACCGGCCGCCCGAACTCCTTGAGCAGGGGCAGGCTGTACGCGACCCGCCCGGTGACCTCGGCGGGGTCTGCCGTGCACAGCAGCAACGCGGCCTCGGCCATCGTCTCCTCCGGTTCCGAGGGCCACCCGGGGACGGCAGCCGCGGCATGTGCGGTAGCGACACCCCGGTTGGGGGCCAGGGCATTGACGGCGATGCGGTCGTCGTACAGCTCCATGGCGGCCCCGGTCGTGAGCCTGTCGATCATGGCCTTGGTGCCTCCGTAGAGCACGGACCCGGCCAGCGGGTGGGGTGCGAACGGTGGCCCCACGCGGGGGCCGGACTGGCGGGAGGAGAGGTTGACGATCCAACCACCGCCGGAGCGGCGCATGCCAGGGATTACGGCCTTCATCAGGTCCCAGGTGTTCCAGACGTTGGTCTCGACCGAGTCGTAGAACCACTCGCGCGGCATGTCGACGAAGAGAGTGTCATAGCGGCGGGCGGCCGCCGCGTTGTTGATCAGGATGTCGACAGGACCGCCCATGACGCGAGCGATCTCGTCGACCAGTGCCTGTCGGTCGAGGTCGGGAGTCCCGAGATCCGCGACGAACGACTCGGCCCGTCCGCCAACGGCGCGGATCAGGTCGACCGTCTCCTCGAGCGAGCCCTCGAACGCCCCGTCACCGGGTCGCAGAGTCCGCGACACAGCGGCTACGGCAATGCCCTCGGCGGCGAGGCGACGGGCCATCGCCCGGCCGATCCCTCGACTCGCGCCGGTCACGATGGCGACATGATCCACGGTTCGCTCCCTGTCATTTCCGGTTGTCGACCGGAACGTAACCCCCGCCACGCCACACGTCAGCAGGGCTCCCGTTGGACGGAAGCCTCAGGCTTCCGACGGGACCGCCGGGAGGTACGCCGCACGTCCGTGCTCGAGGAATTCGTCCTCGAGGGACGCCTGGAGGTCGGGAGTGAACGCGACGTACTCGGACGTGCGGCCCACGCGTACCCACACCGGGTCTTCGGTTGCCCACGCGACCCGGCGCAACGGAGCCTTGTCGACCTTGTTGCTGCCGGTCAGGGGAATGCGATCGGTGATCCGCACGAAGTTCGGCCACCACTTCGCGCCAAGATCGGGCTGGGCCCCGAGGAACTCACCGAAGGCCAGGGGGTCGAACGAGACACCCGGCTCAAGCTCAAGTGCGCACATCACCCGGTCCCCGGTGGTCGGGTCCGCGACGGCGAACACCGGGGCCGACGCCACCCCTGGAGAGCGCACCAGGATCCGTTCGACCTGAGCGGCCGCGAAGTTCTCGGAGTCGACGCGGATCCAGTCCGAGGAGCGGCCCGCGAAGTAGAACCAACCCGCCTCGTCGCGGTAGGCGAGGTCCCCCGACCAGAAGTCGTCGCCTCTCACCCGCTCGGCTGCCGCCTCGGGGTTCTTGTAGTAGCCCTCGAACGTGGACGCCACCCCGACCGCCACCAGCTGTCCGATCGCGGCCTGGTCGACGAGACGCCCGCGTTCGTCGAACCGGGCGACAGGGCACTCCATGCCTGTGGCCTCGTCGAGGACGCGCACATCGACCCCGCCCGCGGGCCGGCCGAGCGAGCCCGCCGGAGTGTCGGGCGTCTTGTTGATCCGGAAGACGCCCTCGCTCAGGCCGTAGCCCTCGTGGACGACGCAGCCGAACCGCTCGGAGAAGCGGACGACGTCGGCCTCCGAGGCCTCGGTCCCGAACGCGAGGCGGAGTGTGCTCGTGCGGTCGCGTGGGTCCTCGGGGCGGTTGAGCACGTAGGACAGCGCCCGCCCGACGTAATTGACGTAGGTCGCGCCGAAGCCGTGGATGTCGTCGCTGAACCTGCTCGCCGAGAACTTGCGGGCCATGCCCACGGTCGCGCCGGTCATCATCGCGGGCACCAGGTTCATCATCACCGCGTTGCCGTGGAACAGCGGCATGCAGAGGTACGTCGTGGAGTCCCGCGTCATCTGGACCCGCTCGACGAGCGCCGGGACCAGACGGGCCAGCCGACCCTGTCCGACGATGACTGCCTTGGGGTGACCCGTCGACCCGGAGCTGAACATCAAGAACGCGAGGTCTTCCGGGGAGGGCCGTGCCTGCGGCAGCGGTGCCCCACGATGTCGACCAGAGAGCTTCAGATAGCTCGGTGACTCGACGTCCAGGATCGCCTGGGAAGGCACACCGTGGCCCTGATCGTCGACCAGGTGGCGCAGCCGGGGCTCGGTCACGATCAGGTCGATGTCGGCGTGGCGGATGTCCGCGGCCAGCTCGACCGCGCTTCGGCTGGAGTTGATGCCGACGATAGCCGCGCCGGCCATGCCCGCACCGGCGATCCAGAACACGAACTCCGGGGTGTTGTCGAGCAGGACACCGACGTGGACCTGACGGGCCCGAGGCAGATCGACGAGTGAGGCCAGCAACGCAGCGCGATCCGCCCCTTCCTGAACGATCTCGCCCCAGGTCCACGAGTGACCCTCGAAGACCAGGCCGGTCTTCTCGTCACCCGCTCGCGAGCGCACGATCTCCGCGAATGTCTCGGCTTGCATCTGGGTCACTTTCGTCTCGGGCACGTCTGGTCGCATCACGCCTCAGTCCGGCTCGCCGGGGATCTCGATGAACAGCGCCTCGGCTCGCACGGCGACCTCTCCGTCGTACTCGAGGACGCCCTCGGCGCGGACCTTGCGACCCTCGACGCCGGTGACTCGACCGACCAGCCGTAGCTGGCGGTCCAGGGGCACTGCACGCAGGAAGGACACATCCAGGTGCACTGTGACCACGCGACGGTCCTGCACCTGGGCCAGGGTGCTGAGAAGCGCATCCATCATGGCGGCGCTGAAGCCACCGTGGAGGAGCCCGGGTGGGCCCTCGAGCAAGGGGCTCGGGTCGAGCACGGCGACCGCCCGGTCGTCCTCGACCGTGATCTCCAGTGGGATTCCGAGGGGGTTGTGCGCGAAGACGCGCCACGGGGCGCCGGCCCTGGTCCGTCGGATCGCCGCGCGGTCCAGGTGCGCGCGGATCCCGTGGTCGCGGGTCTGCTGCTCCAGCAGTGCGCTGGCCTCGTCGACCAGGTCGCGTGCCCGGTTCAGGTCGGCATGGTCGACGGCGCTGGTCGCCGCAGCGCGCATGAGCCGACGGGCCGAGGCGACGAGGTCACCGGTGTGGACCAAGGTGTCGGCGTCTACGTCCGTCGTGGTCACGCCGGTGCGCCGATCGGGGGGGCCGATGGCAGGAGATCGCCCAGCTCGGCGAGGATCTCGGCGGAAGAGCCGAGAGCGAAGGCGGCCTGGCGGCCCCAGAGGAAGTACCGATGGATCGGGTAGTCCACGTCGGCGCCGATGCCGCCGTGGAGGTGCTGGGTGGCGTGGACGACTCGGAGGCCGCCCTTCTTCGCCCACCACGCGGCGACCAGCGCCACGGACGTGGCCTCGTCATCGTCACCCAGGTCGAGCAGCCAGGCGGCGCGGAGGGTG
>JBAZRQ010000264.1:0-4273 GCA_041662925.1 Nocardioides sp.
GGTCGAAGGAGTAAGCCGTGGCCTCGGCCGGCGGCATGATCTCGATCGTCAGTCCCTCGGTGTCGTGCTCGGGGAGGTACTCCTTCACCTTGGCGATCAGGTTGGCGTCGTGGGCGCGCTTCTCGTCGAGCCAGAAGATCGCGGGTACGCCGCTCGCGCGAGCGCGGGTGACGGCCAGCTTGACCCAGTCACGGATCGAGGCGTCCTTGGTCTGGCAGGCGCGCCAGATGTCGCCGGGCTCCACCGTGTGCTCGAGCAGCGTGGCGCCGGACGCGTCGACCACGCGGACGGTGCCGGCGGCGGGCGCCACGAAGGTCTTGTCGTGCGAGCCGTACTCCTCGGCCGCCTTGGCCATCAGGCCGACGTTGGACACCGAGCCCATGGTCGAGGGGTCGAACGCGCCGTGGGCGCGGCAGTCGTCGATGACGACCTGGTAGACGCCGGCGTAGGCCGAGTCGGGGATCACCGCGAGAGTGTCGGCCTCGTTGCCGTCGGGGCCCCACATGTGGCCCGAGGTGCGGATCATCGCCGGCATCGAGGCGTCGACGATGACGTCGGAGGGGACGTGCAGGTTGGTGATGCCCTTGTCGGAGTCGACCATCGCCATCGCGGGACCCTCGGCCAGCCCCTGCTGGACGGCGGCCCTGATCGCGTCACCCTCGGGCAGCGACGCGGTCGCGTCGAGGAGCGCGCCCAGGCCGTCGTTGGGCGAGATGCCGGCCGCGGCCAGCTGCTCGCCGTACTGCTCGAAGAGGGTCGGGAAGAACGCCTGCACGGCGTGGCCGAAGATGACCGGGTCGGAGACCTTCATCATCGTGGCCTTCAGGTGCAGCGAGAAGAGCACGTCGTCGGCCTTGGCCCGCGCCATCTGCTCGGTCAGGAAGCGGCGCAGCGCGGCGACGTTCATGAACGTGCCGTCGACGACCTCGCCGGCGAGCACGGGCAGCGACTCCTTGAGCACGGTGACCGTGCCGTCGGCCGCGACGTGCTCGATGCGCAAGGTGTCGTCCTTCGCCAGGACCACGGAGGACTCGTTGCTGAAGAAGTCGTCCTTGCCCATGGTCGCGACGTTGGTCTTGGAGTCGGGGCTCCACGCACCCATGCGGTGGGGGTGGGCCTTCGCGTAGTTCTTGACCGACGTCGGCGCGCGCCGGTCGGAGTTGCCCTCGCGCAGGACCGGGTTGACCGCCGAGCCCTTCACCTTGTCGTAGGCCGCACGGGCGGCCTTGTCCTCGTCGGTGTCGGCGCTCTCGGGGAAGTCGGGGATGTCGTAGCCCTTGTCCTGCAGCTCCTTGATCGCCGTCTTGAGCTGCGGCACGGAGGCGGACACGTTGGGCAGCTTGATGATGTTGGCCTCGGGCTTCGTGGCCAGCTCGCCGAGCTCGGCGAGGGCGTCGTCGACGCGCTGCTCGTCGGTCAGCCGGTCGGGGAACTGCGCCAGGATCCGGCCCGCCAGGGAGATGTCGCGGGTCTCGACGTCCACGCCGGCCTTCGCCGCATAGGCCGCGATGATCGGCAGGAAGGAGTACGTCGCCAGCAGCGGCGCCTCGTCGGTGTGGGTGTAGATGATCTTGGCCATGTCCTGCGGCTCCTGAAACGGTGGCGAGTGGACGGGAAGTTCCTTGACGTCAAGATACCTGACGCCCGGTCCGAGGACGGACCCCGTCCACCCTCGCATCCCCCGACAAGGGGCGGCAACGGGGCTCCGGCTGCCCCGCGGACAGGGCTAGAGTGCTGCCTCCTTCAGGTTTCGACAGACCCGTTGTAGGGGAAGGCACGGCCATGACTGAAACTCCCGTCCCACCGACCACCGCCCAGAAGCTCAGCGCCGAGGTGCTCGGCACCTTCGTCCTGGTGCTCTTCGGGTGCGGCACCGCCGTCATCACCGGGGGTGACCTGGTCGCCACCGGCCTGTCGTTCGGTCTGGCCGTGATGCTCATGGCCTACGCCGTCGGCCGGATCTCGGGCGGCCATTTCAACCCCGCCGTCACCCTCGGCGCGATCGTCGGCGGCCGGATGCCCTGGAGCCAGGCCGGCCTCTACATGGGCGCCCAGGTCCTCGGCGGGCTCCTCGGCGGCGGCATGCTCCTGGTGCTGCTGCTCGGCTTCGAGGGCTTCGAGGCGTTCGACGAGTCGATCGGCGCCAACAGCTGGGGCGACGACGGCACCGGCTACGCCCTGTGGGCGGCGCTGCTGCTCGAGCTCGTGCTCACCGCCATCTTCGTGTTCGTCATCCTCGCGGTCACCGACGAGCGCAACGAGCACCCCGCCATGGCCCCCCTCGTCATCGGCCTGACCCTGACCGCCATCCACTTCGTCGCGATCAACGCCACCGGAACCTCGGTCAACCCCGCCCGCTCGATCGGCGCCGCGGCGTTCAGCGGCACCGACCCGATCATCCAGGTCTGGGTCTTCATCATCGCGCCGCTGCTCGGCGGGCTCGCGGGCGGCCTGCTCTACCCCGCACTCTTCGGGCGGGCCTCCGAGCCGGTGCCCGGCTCGGGCCTCAACTTCAGCCGCCCCGCCGCCGCGGCGGTGCCCGGCTACGGCATGCCCGACCAGTACCAGCAGCAGTGGAACCAGCAGTCGGCCGCCTCCCCGCAGTACCCCACACCCGGCCTGCAGCAGGACCCCGCCCAGCAGGCGTTCCAGCAGCAGGCCCAGCAGACGGGCCAGCAGGCGGGTTGGGGCGAGCAGCCGATCATCCAGGACGGCTGGCAGTGGGACCCGCAGGCGCAGCAGTGGATCCCGGCCCAGCAGCAGGCCCCTCAGGCCCAGTGGCCGGACGCCAGTGGCGGCCAGACCCAGGTCCGCCCGCCCGACGGCATGTAGCAATTCCCGGCCTCGTGGAGTGACGAAGTCACTCCACGAGCTCGAGCGTCTCGTCCGGGATGCCGGTCACCGTCTCGCGGTAGACCAGGCCGGCGTCTCGGGCGTAGTAGGAGCGCAGCACCTGGCCGTCGGGCCGGGTGGTCTCGATGACCACGAGCTCCTCGAACGCACCGGCCTCGGTCTCGGTCATGCCGTCGACGCCGAGGATCTCGGCGCGCGGCCCCGGCTCGGCCTCGAGGTAGCCGTCACCGACCCGCGGAGTCGCGAGCATCGCGATGCCCGCCTCGGCGCCGTCGACCCCGGCCTGCCACTCTCCTTCGCGGCCGAGCCACCAGACGTTGCCCGACTCGTCCTGGGCGTAGTAGTCGGTCACCCCGCCGTCCATGACCAGCGCCGTGGTCGCCACGTCGGCGATCTCGGGGCCGGACTCCACGGACCACACGACGCTGCTCGCATCGGCCGCCCGGTAGGTCCACGACTCCCCCGGGGTCAGTGGCAGCCAGGGGTTGTCGATCTCGTCGACGAAGTCGCGCGGGTCCGGACTGGGCGTGGGGACGGTCAGCCCGTCGACCCCCGCCGGCGGGCTGGGGTCCGACGCGGTGCCGCAACCCGTCGCCACGACCAGGAGGGCGAGCGCCGCGACCACACGTCGTACGGCGTGGCACGACGCCCGGCTGGTCATGGCCGACATCGTCTCTCACGCCGCCAACCCCGGTGCGCCGGGGCGCTGGAACGCTGCTAGCGTCGGTTGGAGACCAGACCCGTCACGCCCCTGTCATGCCAAGGAGTCCCCGTGAGCTCAACCCCGTTGAAGGTCGCCGTCACCGGTGCCGCCGGCCAGATCGGCTACAGCCTGCTCTTCCGCCTCGCGAGCGGATCCCTGTTCGGCGACCGGCCGATCGAGCTGCGTCTGCTCGAGATCACGCCCGCGCTCAAGGCGCTCGAGGGCGTCGTGATGGAGCTCGACGACTGCGCGTTCCCCGGCCTCGCCGGTGTCGAGATCGGTGACGACGCGGAGAAGATCTTCGACGGCGTCAACCTCGCCCTGCTCGTCGGCGCGCGCCCGCGCGGCCCGGGCATGGAGCGCGGCGACCTGCTCTCGGCCAACGGTGCGATCTTCACCGCCCAGGGCAAGGCGCTCAACGCCGTCGCGGCC
The DNA here is from genome assembly GCA_041662925.1 of Nocardioides sp. Lineage (GTDB taxonomy): Bacteria > Actinomycetota > Actinomycetes > Propionibacteriales > Nocardioidaceae > Nocardioides. Next base: position 3,989 of record JBAZRQ010000264.1, read on the forward strand.
GACGACGTACGCATCGGCGTCACCGGCAACCCGGCCAACACCAACGCCCTGATCGCGATGACCAACGCCCCCGACATCCCGCGCGAGCGGTTCTCTGCGCTCACCCGCCTCGACCACAACCGTGCGATCTCGCAGCTCGCAGCGAAGACCGGCGCCCCCGTCACCGACATCAAGAAGATGACGATCTGGGGCAACCACTCGGCGACCCAGTACCCCGACGTGTTCCACGCCGAGGTCGGCGGCCGCAACGCCGCCGAGGTCGTGGGCGACCAGGGCTGGATCGAG
>JBAZRQ010000265.1:0-4270 GCA_041662925.1 Nocardioides sp.
CACCGCGATCGCCGACCACATGCTCGGCCAGGGTGTCTACGTCATCGCGTTCTCGTTCCCGGTGGTGCCACGGGGCAAGGCGCGGATCCGCGTGCAGCTGTCGGCCGCGCACTCGGAGGCCGACGTACGGCGCTGTGTGGAGGCGTTCGTGGCAGCCCGGGAGGCAACTGAGCGCGCCACCGTTGCCCCAACCTAGAACACGTTCTAGTCTGCTCCGGTGAGCGACGACAACCTGCGGACCGGCACCCACAACGGCAACCTGATGGTGGCCGCCTTGAAGCGGCACAAGAACGAGGTGGTCATGCACCTCGGCGACACCACGCTGAAGGGCGGTGAGGTCGCCGAACAGATGTCGCGCTACGTCCAGGCGTTCGAGGCGCTGGGGGCGGGGACCGGTACGTCGGCCGCGCTGCTGGCGCTGAACCGGCCCGAGGTGCTGTTCATCCTGGGGGCCGGCCAGACGCAGGGCTACCGGCGCACGTCGCTGCACCCGCTGGGGTCGGCCGACGACCACGCCTACGTCATCAACGACGCGGGGATCACGACCCTGGTCATCGACCCGTACTTCACCGAGCGGGCGCTGGCGCTGCTGGAGAAGTGCCCCGGGCTGACGCAGGTGCTGACGATCGGGCCGGTGCCCGACGAGCTGAAGCACGTCGGGACGGACCTGGTGGCCGCCGCGGCGACGTACGCCGCCCAGCCGCTCGCCGCGAAGGTGCTGCCTCCCGACCACATCGTCTCCATCACCTACACCGGCGGCACGACCGGCAAGCCCAAGGGCGTGATCGGCACGTCGGCGGCGATGGCGACGATGACCCAGATCCAGCTGGCCGAGTGGGAGTGGCCGGACAAGCCGCGGTTCTTGATGTGCACGCCGCTGTCGCACGCGGGGGCGGCCTTCTTCGTGCCGACCGTGATCAAGGGCGGGTCGCTCTACGTGCTGTCGCGGTTCGACCCGGCCGAGGTGCTGAGGACGATCGAGGAGCAGAAGATCACGGCCACGATGCTGGTCCCGTCGATGCTCTACGCGCTGATGGACCACCCCGACTCGCACACGCGCGACCTGTCGTCGCTGCAGACCGTCTACTACGGCGCCTCCGCGATCAACCCGGTGCGGCTCAAGGAGGCGATCGACCGCTTCGGACCGATCTTCGCCCAGTACTACGGGCAGTCCGAGGCGCCGATGGTGATCACCTACCTCGCCAAGGACGACCACGTCACCGGCGACGACCGCCGGCTGTCGTCGTGCGGCCGCCCGTCGGCGTTCATCCGTACGGCGCTGCTCGGCGAGGACGGCGAGCCGGTGCCGGTGGGGGAGCCGGGCGAGATCTGCGTGTCCGGGTCGCTGCTGGCCGGCGGCTACTGGAACCTGCCCGACGAGACCGCCGAGACGTTCCGCGGCGGCTGGATGCACACCGGCGACGTGGCCCGCGAGGACGAGGACGGCTTCTGGTACATCGTCGACCGCACCAAGGACATGATCGTCACCGGCGGCTTCAACGTGTTCCCGCGCGAGGTCGAGGACGTCATCGCCGAGCACCCGGCGATCGCCCAGGTGGGCGTGATCGGCACCCCGGACGAGAAGTGGGGCGAGGCCGTGACGGCGATCGTCGTACTGCGCCCGGGCGCCGAGCTGACCGACGAGATCGACGCCGAGATCAAGCAGATGGTCAAGGACCGCAAGGGCGCCGTCCAGGCCCCCAAGCAGATCATCGCGACCGAGGCACTGCCGCTCACGGGCCTCGGCAAGCCGGACAAGAAGGCGCTGCGGGCGCAGTACTGGACCGGCGAGCGCTCCGTTGGCTAGCAGCTACGCGTCCCTCTCCCGCGAGGAGCTCGCGACGCTCGTGCCGGAGCTGCTGCTGATCGGGCAGCTGATCGACCGGTCCGGCATGGCCTGGTGCATCTCCGCGTGGGGACGCGAGGAGATGGCGCAGGTCGCCATCGAGGAGTGGTCGGGCGCGTCGCCGATCTACACGCGGCGCATGCAGGACGCGTTGAGCTACCGCGGCACCGACGTGGTCACGATCTTCAAGGGGCTGCAGCTCGACATCGGGGCGCCGCCGCAGTTCATGGACTTCCGCTACACCGTCCACGACCCGTGGCACGGCGAGTTCCACCTCGACCACTGCGGCGCGCTCATGGACGTGGAGCCGATGGGGGAGTCGTACGTCGTGTCCATGTGCCACGACATCGAGGACCCGACGTTCGACGCCACGGCCGTCGCGACCAACGCGAAGGCGCAGGTGCGCCCGGTCCACCGGCCCCCGCGGTCGACCCCGGACCAGCACCCGCACTGTCGCTGGACGGTCACCATCGACGAGTCGTTCCCGCCGGTCGAGCCGCTGGCGGCGTACCACGAGGTGATCCGCAAGCACGCCGCGACGATCGCGCTCGACCCGATCGACCCCGCCGACGAGGGGATGGCCGACTACTCCGGGCCGCTGCTGTCCGACGTCGACTTCGGCGCGTTCTCGCACTCGGCGCTCGTGCGCATCGCCGACGAGGTGTGCCTGCAGATGCACCTGCTCAACCTGTCGTTCGAGGTGGCCGTCCGCGCGCGCGCCGACGAGGCTCAGGCCGCGGAGATCTGCCGCAAGCAGCTGATCGGGATCGCCGGCCTGGCCGCGGAACGGATCCACCAGGCGCTCCGGCTGCCCGACGGTGTCGACGGCGCCATGCGCGTCCTCGAGCTGCACCCGCTGCTCAACCCGGCCGCCTACAACAACGCGGTCGTCGGCGGCTCGACACTCACCGTGGGCGCATCGCCCGCGTCGGAGGACGGCGGCTGGGTCGCCCTCTGTGGACCCGACGACCCGAGCGCCCTCCAGGCGCTGGTGCGCGGTGTCGACCCACACCTCGACGTCGACGTCACCGGCACGGCCGACGCGTGGACCGCCCACGTCGTACGGCGTGACGTCGCGGCGCCGGAGGCCCCCGAGGTGGCCGTCACCCGCTTCAGCACCGGCTCCGCCTTCGAGTTCGAGCCGCGGAGGTCGCTGCCGATCACCCCGGTATGACGGCCTGGTCGCGCAGCTCGAAGAACTCACGGGCGTCGAAGCCGAACATGGAGGCGACCAGGTTCGAGGGGAACGTGCGGACCCGGGTGTTGTAGGCGCGCACGTTGCCGTTGTAGAAGCGGCGGCTCGCGGCGATCCGGTCCTCGGTGTTGGTGAGCTCGTGCTGCAGGTGCAGGAAGTTCTGGTTGGCCTTGAGGTCCGGGTAGGCCTCCGCGCGCACGAGGACCTGGGTGAGAGCGCCGCCCAGGGAGTCCTCGTAGGCCTGGCGTGCGGTCGGGTTGTCGTGTGAGTGGGCGGTCGCCGCCTCGCGCGCGGCGACCAGCGCGGCCAGCACCGACTGCTCGTGGGCGGCGTAGCCCCGCACGGTCTCGACCAGGTTGGGGATCAGCTCGTGGCGGCGCGTCAGCTCGACGTCGATCCCGCCCCACGACTCGTCGACGAGGGTGCGCTGGCGCACGAAGCGGTTGTACATCACGACCACGCTCAGCCCGACGAGCAGGAGCAGGCCGGCGGCGCCCAGGATGAGGGTCAGCATCACTGGCCCTTCAACGTGCGCCACACGTGCTCGGGGATCTGGTCGATGATCGCGTCCGTCACGGCGAGGGTGGCGTCGACCTCGGAGGGCTGGTGGTGGCCCGAGCGGACGACGAGCATCGAGTCGCCCTCGAGGCGCCAGCCCAGGGCGGGCCACTGCAGGAGCATCTGCATCATCTGCGGGTGCAGCACGTCGGAGGCGAACTTCCGGTCGTGGGCGGTCACGGTGAAGGCCCGGTTGAAGTCCTCCGACTCCAGCTCGATGTCGCGGTTGGTGAGCCGGCCGAAGAACCGTCCGACCGCACCTTCCGGGGAGACCGCGAGCGGCGGCACGGCGAGACCCAGTGAGACCGCGACCACCGAGTAGTGGTGCGTGTCCGTGCTGCGGTCGTCGCCGGTCCCGCTCGTGGTCTCGTACTGGTAGTCGAAGGCCACCACGTGCCGCCCGTCGTGCGAGCCGTAGAGGCAGTTGGTCGCCCGCCGGCCGTCGCCGGTGCCGAAGGGGTGGCCGTCGAAGCGGGTGACCAGGCTCGGGTCCGACTCGCGCATGGTCCAGCCGCGGGCCGCGGCGAACGCCGTGAGGGCCTCGCGCCGCTTCTTGTTCTGGATCACCCCCACGACGATGAGCACGATCACGAGCACGAAGAAGCCGGTGAAGAGCAGCACGAAGCCGCCGCCGAAGAGTGCCGAGTCCACCGGCACAGGCTAGGGGAGGG
>JBAZRQ010000266.1:0-4259 GCA_041662925.1 Nocardioides sp.
CGCGATCGCGACCCTGCCGTTCATCGTGCTCGCGCTCACCCTGGCGATGGGCAAGCTGATCGGGCCCTCCCGGATGCCCTCGCCACGTCGTACGGCGGGGGTGATCGTGGCCGGCTCGTTCTTCGTGCTGGTGCTGGTCAACTTCGCGTGGTTCTGGCCGATCTACACCCATGAGCTGCTGACCCGCTCGGAGTGGCTGGACCGGATCTGGTTCACCCGATGGATCTGACATGACCGCGTGGCATCCCGGCTGGGACGAGTTTCCCCAACCCCTGCTGGCCTTCTGGACCGAGCGACACCTCTGCACGCTCAGCACGCTGCGGCCCGACGGCCGGCTGCACGTCGTACCCGTCGGCGTGGCGCTTGACCCTGAGCAGCAGTGCGCCTGGGTGATCACCCGCGGCGGCTCGCGCAAGGCGCGCAACCTGGAGCACGGCGGGGCGCTCGCCGCCTGCCAGGTCGACGGCGGTCGCTGGTCGACCCTCGAGGGGCACGGGGTCGTCGTCTCCGACCCGGCGTCGGTGGCCCGGGCCTGCGAGCGCTACGCGAGCCGCTACCGCGTGCCTCGGGAGAACCCCAGCCGCGTCGCCATCCGGATCGAGGTGCAGCGGTTCGTGTCGTCAGCCGCTCTGTGACCTGCGACACTGGCTCTTTCGGGGGAGGTGTCGTTGAGTCCGGTCCGTGCACAGGTCGGCGATCTGCGGCCGATCTACCAGATCATGCGGCGCATCAACGGCGGCGCCGACGTCGAGTCCGTGCTGACGGCGGTCGCCGAGGGCGTCGCCCAGGCGGTCGGCTTCGAGGTCGCGGCGATCAGCTACCTCACCCGCGACCTGCACTTCCAGGTCGCGGCCGTGGCGGGCAGCGCCGAGGCGCGCGAGCTGCTGCTGGGCTCGCGGGTCCCCCTCTCCGCGATGGAGGCCGAGCTGATGCTGGCCGAGCAGTGGGGCTCGCTCCTCTTCATCCCCGCCGAGCGCCTCGACGGTGACGTCCTCGGGTGGATCCCTCCCGAGGTCGAGACCGGCGGCGACACCGAGCCGGGCCCCGACCGCTGGCGCCCCGAGGACACCCTGCGCTCACCGCTCCGCTCCCCCGCCGGGGAGCTGCTCGGCCTGCTGTCGGTCGACCTTCCCGTCGACGGGAAACGGCCGGACCAGGCGCGGCGCGAGCTGCTCGAGATGTACGCCGACCTGGCGGGTGTCGCGCTCCACAACGCGCGGCGGGCCACCGTGCTCGAGGAGCAGGTGCGGCTCGCCACCGCGGTGGAGCATCTCCACGGCAGCGCCGCCCGGTCGCTCGACGTGCGGCAGATCGCCTCAGGCAGCGTGGCGGAGATCGCGCAGACCCTCGCTGCGGACAACCTGTGGCTGCGCATCTTCGGCGACGGGGACGTGGCCACCGGGGTCGGTGAGCGATGGCCGCCCGACGCGGTCGACCCGGCCTCTCCGCTGCTGATGGAGGTCGTCTCCCGGGCCGCGCGCACCGCCTGGGCCTCCGGCGACGTGGCGCTCGCGCGACTCGAGGAGGACGGCTCCGTCGGCGCCGCCGACCACGAGCCCGTGAGCAGCCTCACCGACCGGGCGCTCTTCCCCTCCGCCCCGAGCCTGTCGAGCGGTGAGCGCCTCCCGGTCGCCGGCGGTGCGGCGGGCTGGGTGCCTCGACCCACCGCGCGCCAGGACCCGGCTGACCCTCAGCACCAGATGCTGGTCGACTACCTCCGGCCGATCGGTGCCGGCACCATCCTGCTGGCCCCGGTGGGCACCGGGCCCGACTGCCTGGGCTACCTGGCCGCAGTGCGCAACGTGGGCAGGGGCGACTTCTCGCCCCACGAGGTGCAGGCCGCCGGCCAGATCGGGCGCAACCTCGGGCAGGCGATCCTCAACGCGCGGCTGCTCGAGCGGGAGCGGGTCCTGGTCGGGCAGCTGGAGTCGCTCGACCACTACAAGAGCGACCTGATCTCCACGGTGTCGCACGAGCTGCGCACACCGCTCACCTCCATCGCCGGGCACCTCGAGCTGGTCGCGGACGACCCGGCCTCGGCGACCCCGGCCAGCTTCACCGTCATCTTCCGCAACCTGGAGCGGGTGATGACCCTGATCGACGATCTACTCACGCTCAAGAAGCTCACCGACACGAACTCCCCGCCGCCGGTCTCCGCCGTGGTCGACCTGCACCAGGCCGCACTGGATGCCGTGGCGGCGTTCCGGCCGCGCGCGGCCGAGCAGGGCGTTGACCTGACCGTCGTACCTCATGGCGGGCCGCTGCTGATCAGCGGCGACAGGGACGAGCTGGAGAGGGTCGCGCTCAACCTCGTGGGCAACGCGGTCAAGTACACCCCGACGGGCGGGTCGGTCACCGTGGCCACCGAGCGCACCGAACGGTTCGTGCGCCTGGTCGTCAAGGACACCGGCCTGGGCATCAGCAAGGCGGACCAGGAGGAGCTGTTCACGGAGTTCTTCCGCACCACCAACCCCGACGCCCTCGCGCTGCCGGGCACGGGACTGGGGCTGAGCATCGTGCGCCGCATCCTGCAGCGCCACGGCGGCTCGATCCGGCTGGAGTCCGACCTCGGCGAGGGCAGCACGTTCACCGTCCGGCTGCCGCTCATTCGGACCATGCCCCGCGGCTAGTCACGAAGGTGACTGGTCGCGTCACGCCGGGAGCGACGACGCGTTCGATCGCCGAGCCAGGAACTGCCGAACCGCCAAGGCCAGGAGCTGCCAGCCGAGGTAGCCCAAGGTGCCGACGAGCAGACCAGCGTAGAGACCGGCGAGGTAGTGGGAAGCGGTGTTCTCGAACGCTGTGGCTCCGACGATCGTCGCCCACAGCGCCACCGCGGCAAGCCAAGGCGCGAACCAGGCAACGGCTTCCTGCCTCACCGTGAGGGCAGCGCGGGCGTAGACCACTGCGAAGAACAGGCTCGCGGCGACGACGTACACCGAGCCGATCACGGACAGCGGCCAAGCTCCGATGGCGGCTGGGAAGAGGAGCCACACGGCACCGGACACCAGGTTACTGACGAGCACACGGCGGTCGAGCCGCACCCGACGAGCGGGGGAGCTCACGGTGGCGGCCTCGCTGGCGGTGGTCATCCCCTTCATTATGTCGACCGGGGTGGCCGCCTGCCGCTCAGAGGCTCACTCGCGTCTGGTGAAGGTGACTGTGCCGTCGCGATGTCGGGTCAGCTGGTAGTCGTCGTGGTGGGCCAGGGTGTGGTGTCTGGGGCAGAGGAACACCCCGTCCTTCACCGACGTGTGGCCGCCTTTGGACCAGGGGGTGAGGTGGTGGGCATGGGAGGCCGACGCGGGTCTCTCGCAGCCGACGGTCACGCAGGTCTGGTCGCGCAGCAGCATCGCGATCCGCTGCGCGATGGTGTGGAACCGCTTCGCGCGACCCACGTCGAGCGGTTGGGAGTCACCGTCGAGAACGGCGGGGATGATCCCCGCCTCACACGCGAGCTTCCTCGCGTGGCCGGGGCTGATCGGGGTCCCGGTGTCCAGCTGCGCCGCTTTCAGCCGACCGATCAGGGTCTCGTAGTCCATCATCACCACCACCGTCGCCGAGACACCTCCGGCGTAGGGCAGGCGGTCGGCGGGGTAGCGGCGGATGTACTCGGCGAACGCCAACCCCATCCCGTGTGGGTTGAGCCCGTGCCCACCTGCTTTGGGTGACGCCAACGCCTGCACCGCTTTGCGGAGGGTGTCGGCGTCCCCGGTCGGGAGGGTGAACCGGCCGTGGGTCTGACCGTGGCCGTCGTCGTGCATGCTCAACCGGGCAGCCTGCTCCGCACGCCGTTCTTCGGCCGCAAGCCTCTTCGCCTCCTCGGCCTCGCCGACCTCGGGGGCGACCACGTCGAGGATCCGGCGGCCTTGGATCCGCAACGCTTTCGCGTCGAAGTGGGCCGCGGCACCCAGCAAATGGTCGCGGGCCTGCACCCGGATGCCGGAGTCGATGTCCTCAGGCAGGGCGTCGACCGCGTCGGTGATCACCCTCGCCTGGTCCACCAACACGTCACCGGCCGCGAGCGCGTCGCCGACCTGGTCGTGGCGCTCGAGGGCTTTGGCGAGCTTGACCTTGCGGTGCGCCTCGGCCTGGGTCATCCGGGTCTTGTTGGCCCACCACACCCCCGCGGACGTCGCACCCGACACATCACCGACCTGGTTGCGGTCGGCCTGGGCGGCGACCTTCAGCTCCAGGCAGGTCGCCTGGGCGACGAGGCGGGTCAGCTCGGTCAACGTCTGTCGGGTCTCGTCGTCGTT
>JBAZRQ010000267.1:0-581 GCA_041662925.1 Nocardioides sp.
GGGAAGAAGTCCGGCAGGTCGCTGCTGACCCGGCCGGGGAAGTCCGCGGTTCGCTTGCCGAGGAAGGCCGCGATCCCCTCGCGTGCGTCCGCCGCCCCACCGAGCGCCCGCATGGCCGCCGAGCCGATCCGGTGCGCCGGCAGCGGCGTGTCCTCGGCGGCGAGCCGCCGCACCATCTGCCGGGTCAGCGCCACCGCGACCGGCGCGGTGTTGTCGACGATCTCGCGCGCCAGCGCGTCCACCGCGAGAAGTAGTTCCGCGTGGTCGTGGACCGAGCGGAGCAGACCGCCGGCCAGTGCCTCGGCCGCGTCGAACTTCCGCCCGGTGAGGGTCCACTCGAGGGCCTGCTGCTGGCCGACCAGGTTCGGCAGGAACCAGCTCGACGCGGCCTCGGGAACGATTCCGATCCGGGTGAACCCGAACGCGAACTTCGCGTCCTCCGACGCCAGCCGGAAGTCCGCCGCCAGCGGAAGCGTCGCGCCGATTCCTGCCGCGGAGCCGTTGAACGCGACGATCACCGGCTTGAGCAGAGCGTGCAGTCGCAGCGCGAGCACTCCCCCCGGGTCGACGTGCTCGACGCC
>JBAZRQ010000267.1:591-4257 GCA_041662925.1 Nocardioides sp.
CGGGATAGACGAAACGGTCGCCTCCGCCGCTCACGTCGGCACCCGCACAGAACGCACGGCCGGCGCCGGTGATGACCAACACGCGCACCGCGTCGTCGCCGTCCACAGCGTCGAAGGCGTCGAGCAGCTCGCGGCCCATCTGCGGCGTGTACGCGTTCAGCGCGTCCGGTCGGGCCAGCGTGATCGTCGCGATCGCGTCGGCGACGCCGTAGGTGATCTGTTCGTACGCGCTCATCGCGGGTCCCCGAGTGCGTCCTCAGCCACCGAACATCTCCTTCACCTGCGTCAGGTCGACCTTGCCACTGGACCGCAACGGCACCTCCGCGCCGGCGACCGAGAGCACCACCTTCGGGATCTTGTACGACGAGAGCAGGGGCGCGAGCAGCCCGCGGAGCACGTCGGCATCCGGCGCGGTCTCGTCGGTGAGCAGCAGCGCCGCGACCACCTGACCCCTCCCGGGATCCGGCAGACCGAACGCGATCGAGTCCAACCCGGTGGCGGTGCGGATCGCGTCCTGCACCTCGGCCGGGGAGACGTTCGCGCCGGCCGTCTTGATCATGTCGTCGCCGCGACCGTGGAAGTACCAGTGGTCGCTGTCGTCGCGGTGCACCAGGTCGCCGGTGTGGAACCAGCCCTCGGCGTCGAAGACCTCGGAGCGCTCACGCCCGTGGTAGCCGAGCATCATCGCCGGCCCGCGCAGCCAGAGCTCGCCGCGCTCGCCGGTCGCGACGTCCGTGCCGGTGGTCCGGTCGACGATCCTGGCCTCGAGATCGGGGGTCGGGCGGCCGAAGGAGCCCCGCCGGTGCTCAGGCAGGTCGGCCTCGGCCTCGGCCGCGGTCCCCGTCATCACCACGCTGCCGCCCTCGGTCATGCCGAGCATGTTGGTGCGCAACGCAGGGTCGGCCGGGACCGAGCCCGCCGGCATCAGCGCGTAGAGGTTGCCGCGGGTCATCGAGGAGAGGTCGCGCCCGGCGAAGCTCGGATCGGCGGCCAGCGCGGTCGCCGAGGCGGCGTACCCGTTGCACATCGTCGGCCGCTCGCGTTCGAGCAGGTCCAGCACCTTCGCGGGGTCGCCCTCCTGCGAGCAGAGCACGGTCGCACCGGCGACCAGGGTGCCGAGGAAGGTGTAGGCGAAGCCTCCGATCCAGAAGAACGGGGAGTTGGAGAAGAGGATCTCTCCCGGGCCGTAGTCGCGCAGCTCGTTGAGGACGACGAGGTGGTCGAGCAGTCCACCGTGCGAGTGCACGACTCCCTTGGGCGCCGACGTCGAGCCCGAGGTGTGCACGATGACGACCGGGTCGGCAGGGCGCACCCGGTCCTCGGCCGCGGCGAACAGCTCGTCGCTGGCCGGGGCTTCGGCGAGGGCCTCGTCAGCGAACACGATCCGCTGCAGGGCCGGCGCCAGCACCGAAGGAAGGCCGCCGACCGCCGCGCTCAACAGCTCGTCGAAGGCGCGACCGCGCACACTCCGGACCGCGAGCAGGAGCCGGGTGTCCGAGCCGTCGACCAGCGTGCGCAGCTCGGCGACCGAGGAGAGCGTGCTCATCGGGACCGCGACCGCCCCGATCCGCATGATCGCCACGGCGGCGACCGCGAAGTCCGCCCCGTTGGGCATCAGCAGTGCGACGTGGGTGCCGTGCCCCGCACCGGCCGCGAGCAGGGCCTTCGCCGCCTCGGCCGAGCGGCGCTGGAGCTCTCCGTAGGTCAGCCGCTCGTCGTCGCAGATCAGGAAGACCGCGTCGGGGTCCTCCTCGACGCGCTTCCGCAGCACCGCGCCGACCGTCCGCGGGCTCATCCGGGCCTCCGTTCCGCCACGGCCGGGCTCTCACGCTCGATGAGGGCGGCGTTCGTGGTGGCGGAACAGAGCACGTCCTCGCCGCGCAACAGCCGGACCTCGGAGCAGACCACGCGGTCGGTCACCTCGCGGGTGATCTCGAACGCCAGGTCCATGAGCAGCGGTGTGGGTCTTCGATAGGAGATGTCGAAGTCGCGGGTCGCCCCGGAGACCCCGACGTCGCAGTTGTGGTGCTGGACGACCTCGTCGAAGAAGACCGCCAGGAAGCCGCCGTTGACGCAGCCGGCCGGGCCCTCGTACGCGATCGGGAAGTTCACGGTGCCGCATGCTCGCTCGGCGCTCTCCACGGCGATCGTGTAGACCGGGAACATCGGGTTGAAGGCCCCGATGTCCCGGCAGTGGTCGACGAACACCCGACCGTCGCTGTGGACCTGCCGGCCGATCCGCGGGTGCATCGCCGCCGGCACCAGCCCGACCAGCTCGTCGCGGGCCCGCTCCAGGGTGCCGAGCAGCTCGTCGAGGACGGGGTTCCCGTGCTCCAGGCTGAGCACCTGCGCGGTGACGTCCCGGACCAGTGCGGCGAAGCGCTCCTGCTCGGGCAGTGGCTTGACACCCCACTCCATCGGGTGCGTGGAGCTCACACGATCCCCCGTTCGCGAAGGCCGGCGACCTCGGTGGACCCGAGGCCGACCTCGGCGAGGATCTCCTCGGTGTGCTCGCCGAGCAGCGGTGCGCGGCGCCGGATCGTGCCCGGTGTCGCGGACATCCGGAACGGGGTCTCGATGATCGGGACCGGTTTGGCTGCCCCGGGGAACGGCACCCGCTTCAGGTAGCCCATCGCCGCGACGTGCGCGTCCTCGAGCACGTCGGCGGTGGAGTGCAGCGGAGCGGCCGGGAGCTTGAACGACTCCATCCGCCCGAGCGCCTCCGCCTTGGTCTTGTCCCGGCACCAGTCGGACATCAGGTCGTTGAGGACGTCCCCGTTCTCCCAGCGCAGGTCGTCGTCGGCGAAGCGCGGGTCGTCGAACAGGTCGAGCCGGTCGACCAGCCGGCACCAGCGCTTGAACATCGGCTGGCCGGCCACCTGGAGCAGCACCCAGCCGTCCTTGACCGCGAACAGGTCGCACGGTGCGACCGAGGTGCCGCGGTTGCCCATCCGAGGCTTGTCGGTCCCGAGCAGGTCGCGCTCGATCAGGAACGCGTTGGAGAGCATCAGGGCGGTCGGCAGCAACGCCGCCTCCACGTGCTGGCCCTCGCCGGTGCTGCGGTGGTGGAAGAGCGCCATCATCACGCCGATGGCCATCGTCATCGCGGTGCCGAAGTCGGCGTACGGGACGACCGTGCGAATCGGCTGGTCGGCGAGGCCCTGACGGGCAGTCGCACCGGACATCACCTGTCCGGCACCGTCGAACCCGATTCGGTCGCTGTAGGGACCGCCCTCGCCGTACGCCGTCGCGGTGGCCAGGATGATGTCGGGCTTGACGGCGCGCAGGGTGTCGTAGTCCAGGCCGTTGGCGCGCAACCCGGCCAGCGGCATGTTGGCGATCACGATGTCGGACTCCGCCACCAACCGGCGGGTGATCCCGAGGCCCTCGGGTGTGGTGGTGTCCAGCGTCAGCGAGCGCTTGTTGCGGTTGCACTGCAGGAAGGTGCCGCCCTCGCCGCCCTCGGTCACGGCCTGGACCCAACGGTCCTCGCCGCCCTCGCGCTTCTCGACGCGGATCACGTCCGCACCCATGTCGGCCAGGATCGCGCTGCACCAGGGCGCGGCGATGAACCGGCCGAAGTCGAGGACCTTGATCCCGTCGAGCACGCCGCCCACTCAGGCTCCCTTGGGGAGCCCGAGGATGCGCTCGGCGATCAGGTTCCGC
>JBAZRQ010000268.1:0-4250 GCA_041662925.1 Nocardioides sp.
CAGCACCTGAGCAAGCCCGCCCCCTGCTACGTCACCCGGTTCGTCCGCACCCGGCCGACCGTGATGCTCTGGGGCGACTCCCACGCCTATCACCACATCCCCGCCGTACGAGCGGCGGTGCGCGGCCAGAACGTCAACCTCGTGCTCTTCATCGCGGGCGCCTGCCCGCCGATGGTCCGCCTCGCCGACCAGCAGGACACGTGCTCGAGCATCAACCGCCAGGCGCTGGAGTTCGTGACCCGCCTCCACGACAACGGCCGTCGGCTCACCGTCCTGCTCGGCGCCTACTGGCACTGGTACCTCAGCACGCTGGAGAAGATCGACGCGGGCGCCGAGCCCGAGGCCGACGAGGCGTACATCTTCGAGCAGTCCCGGGAGTTCCGTGGAGGGGTTCCCCGGATGTTCCGGACCCTCGGGCGGATGCGGGTCGACGCCGACGTCCTCGGCCCCGTCCCCACCGTGCCCGACGGGGTGGCCCCGTGCTTCCAGGGCGAGGACCCCTACGCGTGCCCGATCCTGCGCGGCCAGGCCCTGCCCGACGAGGGCTCGACGCGGGAGTACGTCGCGACCCAGATGGCAGCCCTGCACGGACGTCCGCGGCTGATCAACCTCAAGCCCCGGATCTGTGACTCGACGTTCTGCTACGGGCGGCGCGACGACGTCTACACCTGGTATGACGGGATCCACCTGAGCGCCACCTTCTCGCGGAGCACCACGCCCGCCTTCCGCGGCATCGTGCGGGACCTGAAGCGCTGACCTGACGCGGAACCTTCCGCGTCTCACCCGCCACACCATCCACAGATTGCCTGGCACCTCTGGTGCAGCCGGGCTACCCGGTCGTAGGTTGCCTGCAACTGCCAGCACTTCTTCTCGGGAGCCGCCATGGCGATGGTGCAGGCTGATCCGTTTGCGGACCAGCATCGCGAGCTGGTCGACCAGCTCGACGAACGGGTGCGCGCCCTGGTGCGCGGCGAGGGCGTCGACCCGCAGCGCGACGCGGTCGTCGTACGACGGATCGCGGAGAGCGTGGTGCGTGACCACGACGAGCGTTCGCTGACCGGGGCCGTGGTGCCGGTGCCCGACGTGGGGTCGATGGTGGGGGAGCTGGTCGCGCGGGTGGCGGGCTTCGGCCCGCTGCAGCCGTTCCTCGACGACCCTGCCGTGGAGGAGATCTGGATCAACGACCCGAGCCGGGTCTTCGTCGCACGGCACGGGCGCCACGAGCTGACCAACCTGATGCTCAGCCAGGCGCAGGTCAACGAGCTGGTCGAGCGGATGCTCAAGTCCAGCGGCCGCCGGATCGACATCAGCCGGCCTTTCGTCGACGCGATGCTGCCCGAGGGCCACCGGCTCCACGTCGTGCTCGAGGGCATCAGCCGCGGGTTCTCCGCGGTCAACATCCGCAAGTTCGTGCTGCGCGCGTCCCGCGTCGCCGACCTGGTCGAGCTCGGCAGCCTCACCCCTCGTGCCGCCGCGTTCCTCGAGGCCTCGGTGCGCGCCGGCCTCAACATCCTCGTCGCCGGCGGCACGCAAGCGGGCAAGACCACGATGCTCAACTGCCTCGCCGCCGCGATCCCGGGCGGCGACCGGGTGGTCTCGGCCGAGGAGGTGTGGGAGCTTCGCTTCCCCCACCCCGACTGGGTGCCGCTCCAGACCCGGCAGTCCGGGCTCGAGGGCACCGGCGAGATCCGGCTGCGTGACCTGGTCAAGGAGAGCCTGCGCATGCGCCCGAGCCGGATCATCGTCGGCGAGGTCCGTGCGGAGGAGTGTCTCGACCTGTTGCTGGCGCTCAACGCGGGGCTCCCCGGCATGTGCACGCTCCACGCCAACAGCGCACGCGAGGCGCTGGTCAAGATGTGCACGCTGCCTCTTCTCGCGGGGGAGAACAGCAAAAAGGGGATGTATAAACTAGGCTGGTCTCGTGCAAGCCGAGACGGCTCTTTCATACGGGCGCGCGAGCCGCGATCCCAAGCTTCGCGGGGCGAGCGTCAGTACGCAGCTACGCGAGAACGAACGGTGGGCGACAAGCAACGGCGTCGTCATCACACACACGATCAGGGACGACAACCGTTCTGCCAGCGCGTACCGCAAGCGTGAGCGCGAGGGTTTCGAGGAGGCCCTTGATCTGATCCGCAGACGGGTGGTTGGAGTCGCCCTGGTCTGGGAGATGAGCAGGGCGTCGCGTGATCTGGAGGACTACGTCCGGTTGCGAGCTGCCTGTCAGGAAGCCGGTGTCCACCTCGTGTACAAGGGGCGGCGGTTCGACTTGAGCCGGTCCGACGATCGGATGTCAACCGGGCTGGACGCGCTCCTGGCCGAGCGCGAGGCCAGCGACATCCGGGATCGCAATCTGCGGACTGTTGCGACCAATGCAGAGCGACGCCGACCGCACGGTCGCATTCCGTACGGCTACCGCCGCGAGTACGACTCGACTACAGGCGCGATGTCTCGTCAGACCCCGTACGCGGAGAGTGATCCCGCCCGCCTGTCGCCCGAGGCTCAGGTGCTCGCTGATGCAGCCGCGGCACTGCTAGACGGTGCCACGTTGCGCGGCATCTGCCGAGATCTCAATGCCCGCGGTATCCCCACCCCCCGCAAGCCGCGGCGTCAGACACTGGAGGACGATCCCGCGGGCGTCGTGACCCGCTGGGAACCGTCGACTCTGCGGCAGCTCCTACGCAATCCAACCATCGCAGGGCGCCGAGTGCACCGAGGCGAGGACATCGGGCCAGCGGATTGGGACCCAATCATCGAGTACGGCACCTGGCTGAGACTGCACGCGCTTCTCGTAGACCCGGCGCGGCTCAGCGTCAGTAGCCCACGCGGTCCCGCGCCCAGGCATCTGCTCTCGGGCATCGCCTGCTGCGGAGAATGCGGGGCGCGCGTCAAGGCCGCCACCAATCTCTCCCGCCTGCCGCGAGCTTATGTGTGCCGCCACGAGGGCTGCATGAGGGTCACAGCAACGGCGGATCGAGTCGACGAACGCATCGAGGCGGTTCTGTTGGCGCTGTTCGAGCGCCCCGACTTCCAAAGCGCCCTCGCGGAGGCCCACAAGCGTCGCGAAGCTGCATCGACCAGAGGCCCCGACGTCGCATCGCTGATCGCCGAGAGGGAGGCTGAACATGACGAGGTTGAGAAACTGCGCGCTTCGGGTGAACTGACCCTGCGCGCATACGCGGCAGAGACGAAGAGAATCGAGGACGCCATCGAGGATCTGCGCGGTCAACAAGTGGCTGCCGTGTCTTCCCCGGCCCTGCGTCGACTCTTGAATGCCGCCACGCTTCAGGATGGTTGGAGGCAGGCGGACCTTATGGACCAGCGCGAGGTGGTTCGGCTCCTTCTTGACGTGACGATAAAGCGAGCAGTGGTCCGTGGCCGCAAATTTGATCCCGGACGGGTCGCGGTTGAGCCGAGTGCGATCCTGCGTCAGGACGCAAGAGGTTCGGAAGACGTCCCGTCGCTCTGAGAGCGATCCTGGCGGTTCCCAGCTTCACCGTGTCCACGGCTATCAGCTTTCGAGCCCCGTACCAGGCTGCCCGGAACGGGACCGACGGGAAGCAGCAAATCTAGGAGTCGATCGGCGACCCGCTCAGTTAGGGCAGGGAAGCTCTCAGCGATCTCGATGCCGCTCTGGGTGGCGTGGTCGGTCATGCCGAACTCCCGTATGTCCGCTAGGGAGGCGCGGGTGCGCCTGTGTGCCTTCTGGTCTCCTAAGTGCAGGAATCAGGTGGGGGCGATCACCATGCGGCTGGCAGCTTCAACCGCGATCATCACTTGATGTGCCGCGGGGCTTCTGGTCGCCTACCTCGCAGGCGCGAGCCGCACCGTGGCGGGTCAGCGGCGAGGCGTGCCGCGCCGCGGCGGCTTCGGCCGGCCCTGCTCCTGCCGGCCACGCGCCGCACCCTGCGACCGGGTCGGACCGGTACCGATCTCGCCGGTGTCAATGGCGACGTCCAGGCGGGAAACGATCCGGTAGCGCAGGTCGCGAGCGGGGGCATCGCCTAGCGGCGCCTCGGCGACCAGGGCGCGGGTGGCGGCGCTGACGTCGTGGCCTTGCTCGTGGGCCTGTTGCAGCATCGCCGCGGTGGCGGGCCAGTCGCCCTGCTCCACCAGTCGCGGGTCGAGCTCGCGGGCCAGCGGGGCCCAGCGTTCCGTCGGTGGCTTGGCGGCCGCTGCCTCGATGCGGGCGCGGACCTCGCTGCTGCTGTTCAGCTCGGCCTGGGCGGCCTTGTGGGGGTCGGCGTCCCACG
>JBAZRQ010000269.1:0-4247 GCA_041662925.1 Nocardioides sp.
CCCTGCAGGTCGGCGAAGATGCCCACCCCGTGGCCGCTCGCGTCGGCGGCCTCGCGCACGAGGCGGTAGGCCTCCGCGTGGTCGTCGTGGGTGCCGTGGCTCATGTTCAGCCGGGCGACGTCCATCCCGGCATAGACGAGCTCGCGGATCCGGCGCTCGGTGTTGGTCGCGGGTCCCAGGGTGCAGACGATCTTGGCTCTACGCACGGCCCCACCCTAACGAACAGTTTGATCGTTCCAAAACCCCCGCCCGCGGTGACCCGTCACAAAGTTTGCGACGGGTCACCGCAGGACAGGGTCGAGACCGTGGATCAGACGACGAGGGGCCGGGCGGTGGGCGGGATCGGCGCCGGGAGGGTGGTCGACCCGGTGAGGAACTTGTCGACCGCGGCCGCGGCCGCCCGACCCTCGGCGATGGCCCACACGATCAGCGACTGACCGCGACCGGCGTCGCCCGCGACGAAGACGCCCGGCAACGAGGTCATGTAGGAGCCGTCGCGCGCGACGTTGCCGCGCTCGTCGAGGTGGACACCGAGCTGCTCGACCAGGCCGGCCTTCTCGGGACCGGTGAAGCCCATCGCGAAGAGCACCAGCTCGGCCGGGATCTCCCGCTCGGTGCCTTCGATCTCGGTGAGCTTGCCGCCCTCGAAGACGACGTCGACGAGCCGCAGCGCGCGGACGTTGCCGTCGTCGTCGCCCAGGAACTCCTGGGTCGACACGGCGTAGACGCGCTCGCCACCCTCCTCGTGGGCCGAGGAGACGCGGAACGTCATGGGGTACGTCGGCCACGGCTGGCCGTCGGGGCGCGACTGCGGCGGCTCGGGCATGATCTCGAGCTGCGTGATCGAGGCTGCGCCCTGGCGCGTCGAGGTGCCGAGGCAGTCGGCGCCGGTGTCACCGCCGCCGATGATCACGACGTGCTTGCCGTCGGCGCGGATCTGGTCGTCGACGGTCTCGCCCAGCGCGACGCGGTTGGCCTGCGGGAGGAACTCCATCGCCTGGTGGATGCCACCGAGCTCGCGCCCGGTCACGGGCAGGTCGCGGGCGACCGTGGAGCCCATGGCGAGCACCACGGCGTCGTACCGCTCCCGCAACCGGTCGCCGGTCAGCTCGTCGCCGACCTGCACCCCGGCCCGGAAGACCGTGCCTTCGCGCTTCATCTGCTCCACGCGCCGGTCGACGTGCTTCTTCTCCATCTTGAACTCGGGGATGCCGTAGCGCAGCAGGCCGCCGATCTTGTCGGCGCGCTCGTAGACGGCGACGGTGTGACCGGCCCGGGTGAGCTGCTGGGCGGCGGCCAGTCCGGCCGGGCCGGAGCCGATCACCGCGACGGTCTTGCCCGAGAGCCACTCCGGTGGCTGGGGCGAGACGTTGCCCGAGTCCCACGCCCGGTCGATGATCGAGACCTCGACGTTCTTGATGGTGACCGGGTCCTGGTTGATGCCCAGCACGCACGCGGTCTCACAAGGAGCGGGGCACAGCCGCCCGGTGAACTCCGGGAAGTTGTTGGTCGCGTGGAGCCGCTCGATCGCGCCCTCCCAGTCGTCGCGCCAGACCAGGTCGTTCCACTCGGGGATGATGTTGCCGAGCGGGCAGCCCTGGTGGCAGAACGGGATGCCGCAGTCCATGCAGCGGCCGGCCTGCTCGGTGATGATCGGCAGCAGTGCGCGGCCGATGCCTCCCGGGTAGACCTCGTTCCAGTCGTGCACGCGCTCGTCGACCGGTCGCCGCGAGGCGACCTCCCGACCGTGCTTGAGGAAGCCCTTCGGGTCAGCCATGCTCCGTTGCCCCCTTCATGGTCGAGCGGCGCGCTGCGCAGCTCCGGGTGATTTCAGGGCGCCGCTCAGCCATGAAGTGCCTCCATCATCGCGTGGGCGGTCTCGTTCTCGTCGAGCCCGTCGGCCTCGGCCTTCGCCTTGGCCTCGAGCACGATCCGGTAGTCGCGCGGCATGATCTCGGTGAAGCGGGTCAGCGAGGTCTCCCAGTCGGCGAGCAGCTCCTCGGCGATGCGCGAACCGGTCTCCTCGAAGTGGTCGCGGACGAGCTGCTCGAGCTCGGCCGCGGCCTCACCGGTCACCGGGCCGAGCTCGACGAGCTCGCGGTTGACGCGGTGTTCCTTGAGGTCCAGCACCCAGGCGATGCCTCCGGACATGCCGGCGCCGAAGTTGCGCCCGGTCTTGCCGAGGACGACGACACGACCACCGGTCATGTACTCGCAGCCGTGGTCGCCGACGCCCTCGGTCACCAGCCAGGCACCGGAGTTGCGGACCGCGAAGCGCTCGCCGACCCCGCCGCGCAGGAAGATCTGGCCGCTGGTGGCGCCGTAGGCGATGGTGTTGCCGGCGATGATCTGCTCGTGGGGGCTGAACGTCGCCGACCGGTCGGGACGTACGACGATCCGGCCGCCTGAGAGCCCCTTGCCGACGTAGTCGTTGGCGTCGCCCTCGAGCCGCAGGGTGATCCCCTTGGGCACGAACGCGCCGAACGACTGGCCGGCCGAGCCGACGAACGTGATGTCGATGGTGCCCTCGGGCAGCCCCTCGCCGCCGTACTTCTTGGTCACCTCGTGGCCGAGGATGGTGCCGACCGTGCGGTTGACGTTGCGGATCGCGACCTGCGCGCGCACCGGCTCGCCGTCCTGGATCGCCGGCTGCGCCAGCGGCACCAGCTCGGTGAGGTCGAGCGAGCGCGCGAGGCCGTGGTCCTGGGTCTTGGTGCAGCGCAGGTCCTGGCCCGCGAACGCGCTCGTGTCGGGCGCGTGCAGGATCGGCGACAGGTCCAGGCCGGAGGCCTTCCAGTGGTCGACCGCCTCGGCCACCTCGAGGGCGCCGACCTGGCCGATCGCCTCGTCCAGGGTCCGGAACCCGAGCTGCGCGAGGAGCTCGCGCACCTCCTCGGCGATGTAGGTGAAGAAGTTGACGATGTAGTCGGCCTTGCCGGAGAAGCGCTCGCGCAGGACGGGGTTCTGGGTCGCGACCCCGACCGGGCACGTGTCGAGGTGACACACGCGCATCATCACGCAGCCGGACACCACGAGCGGCGCGGTGGCGAAGCCGTACTCCTCCGCACCGAGGAGCGCCGCGATGACGACGTCGCGACCGGTCTTGAGCTGGCCGTCGGTCTGGACGACGATCCGGTCGCGCAGCCCGTTGAGCAGCAGCGTCTGCTGCGTCTCGGCGAGGCCGAGCTCCCACGGACCGCCCGCGTGCTTGAGCGACGTCAGCGGCGAAGCACCGGTGCCGCCGTCGTGACCGGAGATGAGTACGACGTCAGCGTGCGCCTTGGAGACGCCCGCGGCGACCGTGCCGACCCCGACCTCGGAGACCAGCTTGACGTGGACCCGCGCCGCCGGGTTGGCGTTCTTGAGGTCGTGGATCAGCTGGGCGAGGTCCTCGATGGAGTAGATGTCGTGGTGCGGCGGCGGGCTGATCAGCCCGACGCCGGGCGTCGAGTAACGGGTCCGGGCCACCCAGGGGTAGACCTTGTTGCCAGGCAGCTGGCCGCCCTCACCGGGCTTGGCGCCCTGCGCCATCTTGATCTGGATGTCGTCGGCGTTGGTGAGGTATTCGGAGGTCACCCCGAAACGGCCGGACGCGACCTGCTTGATCGAGCTGCGGCGCTCGGGGTCGTAGAGACGGTCGGGGTCCTCGCCACCCTCACCGGTGTTGGACTTGGCGCCCAGCCGGTTCATGGCGATCGCGAGGGTCTCGTGCGCCTCCTTGCTGATCGAGCCGTAGGACATGGCCCCGGTCGAGAAGCGCTTGACGATCTCGGAGACCGGCTCCACCTCGTCGATGGAGATCGGCTCACGCCCGGTGCTCTCGGCGTCCTTGAACCGCATCAGCCCGCGCAGCGTCATCAGCCGGCCGGACTGCTCGTCGACCGCCGCGGTGTACTGCTTGAAGACGTCGTAGCGCCCGGTGCGCGTGGCGTGCTGCAGCCGGAACACCGTGTCGGGGTCGAAGAGGTGCGGCTCGCCCTCGCGGCGCCACTGGTACTCGCCGCCGATCTCGAGCTCGCGGTGGGCGGGCAGGATCCCGCCGCGGGGGTACGCCGTGGCGTGGCGACGCGCAACCTCCTCGGCGACCGTGTCCAGGCCCATGCCGCCCAGCTTGGAGGTGGTGCCGGTGAAGTAGCGGTCGACGAGGTCCTGGGAGAGCCCGATGGCCTCGAAGATCTGCGCGCCCGTGTAGGAGGCGACGGTGGAGACGCCCATCTTGGACATTACCTTGAGCACGCCCTTGCCGA
>JBAZRQ010000270.1:0-4246 GCA_041662925.1 Nocardioides sp.
GGAGACCCGCGACCCCGCCACCCTCTCCGGGGGCGAGACGTTCGTGGTCTCGCTGGCACTGGCCCTCGGGCTGGCCGACGTGATCACCCAGGAGGTGGGCGGCGCCGCGCTCGACACCCTGTTCGTCGACGAGGGGTTCGGGTCACTCGACGCCGACACCCTCGACGACGTCATGGACACCCTCGACTCGCTGCGCGACGGTGGCCGCGTGGTCGGCGTGGTGAGCCACGTGGCCGAGCTGCGCGACCGGATCCCGACCCAGCTCGTGGTCGCCAAGTCGCGGCAGGGCTCCACGGTCTCGCTCCGCCGCTGACGCGCTCTCTGCAGCGCTGACTCGTGCCGCACGTGGGCGCTGTGCGGGTCGTGTGCCTCAGCGAGCGCCAGGGCGCACTGTCAGGCACACGACCCGGCCGGTGTCAGGCCGGTGCGGGAAACGGGTGGCGGGGGTCGGATAGGTTCGCCGCATGAGTGCCCAGCTCGACCAGACCTTCACCTCGCTCCCCTACCGCAGCCTCGGCGACGCCGCCCTGACCCGGGCCCGCGAGCTCGGCGTGACGCACGCCGACTTCCGCTTCGAGCGGGTGCGCTACCAGCGGCTCGGGGTGCGCGACGGGGTGCTGCAGGGTGCGAGCGACACCGAGGACCTCGGCTTCGCCGTCCGGGTGATCCACCACGGCGCCTGGGGCTTCGCGTCCGGGGTCGACCTCACGCCGCAGGAGGCCGCCCGCGTGGCGGAGACGGCCGTCGCGGTCGCGCTGGTCGCCGCCGGGATGACCAGCAGCCCGGTCGAGGTCGCCGACGAGCCCGTCTACGACGACGTCACCTGGGTGTCGTCCTACCTCGTCAACCCGCTCGACGTCCCGGTCGCCGAGAAGGCCGCGCTCCTCATCGACTGGACCCAGCGGCTCCGCACCGGCGCGGCGGTCGACCACGCCTCGGCGTACCTCCTCCAGGTCCAGGAGAACAAGTACTACGCCGACCTCCACGGCACCCGCACCACCCAGCAGCGGGTGCGGCTGCAGCCCGGCTTCGAGGCGATGGGGACCGGAGCCGACACGTTCGACTCCATGGCGTCGATCGCGCCGCCGGTCGGCCGCGGCTGGGAGTACCTCAGCGACGGCAGCTACGACTGGGACGAGGAGATCGAGCAGGTCCCCGAGCTGCTCGCCGAGAAGCTCAAGGCGCCCAGTGTCGAGGCCGGCAGCTACGACCTCGTGATCCACCCGTCCAACCTGTGGCTGACCATCCACGAGTCGATCGGCCACGCCACCGAGCTGGACCGGGCGCTCGGCTACGAGGCCAACTACGCCGGCACGTCGTTCGCGACCATCGACCAGCTCAACCGGCTGCAGTACGGCTCCCCGGTCATGAACGTCACCGGCGACCGCACCGTCGAGCACGGCCTGTCCACCATCGGCTACGACGACGAGGGCGTGCAGACCCAGACCTGGGACATCGTCAGGGACGGCGTCCTGGTCGGCTACCAGCTCGATCGGCAGATGGGCCGGATGCACCCCGGGCTCAACCCCACCGCCGACGGCGGGGGGCGCTCCAACGGCTGTGCCTACGCCGACTCCCCGGGCCACATCCCGATCCAGCGGATGGCCAACGTGTCCCTGCAGCCGGCGCCCGACGGGCCCTCGACCGAGGAGCTGATCGGCCGCGTCGAACGCGGGCTCTACGTGGTCGGCGACAAGTCGTGGAGCATCGACATGCAGCGCTTCAACTTCCAGTTCACCGGCCAGCGGTTCTACACGATCACCGACGGGCAGCTCGTCGGCCAGGTGCGCGACGTCGCCTACCAGGCCACGACCACGGACTTCTGGGGCTCGATGGAGGCGGTCGGCGGGCCGCAGACCTGGGAGCTCGGCGGCGCGTTCAACTGCGGCAAGGCCCAGCCCGGCCAGGTGGCGGCGGTCAGCCACGGCTGCCCGACCTCACTGTTCCGCGGCGTCCGGATCCTCAACACCAACGACGAGGCAGGCCACTGATGTCCCCGACAGCTTCCCGGACCACCCCGCAGTCCCTCGTCGACCAGGCGGTCGCGGTCTCGACGTCCGACGACTGCGTAGTGATCGTCCACGACACGACCAGCGCCAACCTGCGCTGGGCCAACAACACGCTGACCACCAACGGCGTCATGCACGGCATCTCGGTCACCGTGATCTCCTTCGTCCGTACGTCGGAGGGCGTTGCGACCGGCTCGGTCAGCGGTAGCGCCAGCACCCAGGCCCAGGTCACTGCCCTGGTCCAGGCCGCCGACGCCGCCGCCCGGCTCTCCTCCCCCGCCGAGGACGCCAACGAACTGGTCCGCGACCGGGTCTCCCCCGACTGGCACGACAGCGCGGTGCCCACCGACATCCACGTCTACGACGCGTTCGCGCCCGCGCTCGGCGAGGCCTTCGGGCGGGCGTCGGCGGCCGACCGGGTCCTCTACGGCTTCGTCAACCACGAGGTCTCCACGACCTACCTCGGCTCGACCACCGGGCTCCGGCTGCGCCACGTGCAGCCCACCGGCCACTACGCCTGCACCGGCAAGACCGCCGACCTCCGGGAGAGCGCCTGGGTGGGCGGGGCCACGCGCGACTTCGCCGACGTCGACGCCCTGGCCCTCGACGCCGAGCTCGCCCAGCGCCTCGCCTGGGGCAGTCGCCGCGTCGACCTCCCCGCCGGCCGCTACGACACGATCCTGCCGCCCACCGCCGTAGCCGACCTGATGATCGACGCCTACTGGTACGCCGGCGCCCGCGTGGCATGGGAGGGCCAGTCGGTCTACAGCCAACGGGGCGGCGGCACCCGGATCGGCGAGACGATCACCGCCCCTGGCGTGCACCTGTTCTCCGACCCGACGTACGACGGGCTGGAGTGCGCGCCGTTCGTGCTCGCGTCGAGCTCCGACAACGAGTCGTCGGTCTTCGACAACGGGCTGCCGCTCGCGCGCACCGACTGGATCCGAGACGGCGAGCTCACGGGGCTGCTGCAGACCCGCCACTCGGCGGCGATGACGCAGCAGCCGGTCACGCCCGCCGTCGACAACCTGGTGCTCGCCGTCGACTCCGGCGCCGGGTCGGTGGAGGACCTGGTGGCCGGGACCGAGCGCGGCCTGCTGCTGACCTGCCTGTGGTACATCCGCGAGGTCGACCCGCAGAGCCTGCTCCTCACCGGGCTGACCCGCGACGGCGTCTACCTCGTCGAGAACGGCGAGATCACCGGCTCGGTCAACAACTTCCGGTTCAACGAGAGCCCGATCGACCTGCTGCGGCGCTTCTCACACGCGTCGGCGACCCTTCCCAGCTTCAGCCGCGAGTGGGGCGACGACTACTTCTCGCGCACCGCCACCCCGGCGCTGCGGGTGCCCGACTTCAACATGTCGAGCGTGTCCCAGGCCATGTGAGCGGCGGCCGGTCTGGACAGCCGGGCCCGGCTGCAACCGTTCTCGGGGAATCGGCGTCTTGGTGTCAGTCAACCCACGACACACCAGGAGAGCATCACCATGCGCACCACCGCTTATGCCGCCCTCGCGGCCACCACCGCCCTGATCGGGCTGGGCACCGCCACGGCTGCCGGGGCCACCGAGGCCCCGGCCGAGACCGCCGCCCGCGCGGCCGCCGAGGTCGTCAAGGAGAAGGGCATCGTCCTCGAGTGCACCGGCAAGGCGCACGGCCTCGAGGCGTACGTCAACCTCTACGAGAACGACGTCTACGCCAACTACGTCCAGGTCATCTTGAACGACGACCCCGCCCTCGCGAAGTCCCGTGAGCCGGCCGACATCCTCGACGCGGGCGAGATCCGCACCGGGGTCCGGATCGCCGGCAAGCGGGCACGGGTGGTCGGCACGGCAGTGAGGTACGGAGCCAAGAAGCACGTGCACGAGGAGTACGACGACGCCGGCCAGCACATCGTGGCCGACGGCTTCCACCGCCGCCTCGGCTACGAGCTCGCCCTCCGCTACGACGGCACCACCGTCCCCCTCAGGTGCGCCCCGGCGTTCTACTACAGCCTGAACGTCACCAAGACCGACACCACGGGCGGCTGAGGCGCGACGGTGTTGCCGCCGCGGTTTGGTCCCAAACCGCAGGTTCCGGGCTCGGAAACGTGCGGTTTGTGACCAAACCGCACACTCCCGAGTCACCCCGGGATCGGGGCGTCCGGGTCGTACGGCGTACGGGTGTAGACGAACGTCGCGCACTCGAGGTGGGACACCGACCCGTCGGCGCGCCGTACGACCTCGAGCGGCTCGCCGCGG
>JBAZRQ010000271.1:0-4233 GCA_041662925.1 Nocardioides sp.
GGATGTACGACGCGGTCGCCGAGTGCCTGATCGCCGCGATGGAGGAGCTGGGCGGCGACGACTGGGCTCCGGCCATGACCGCGGCCTGGACCGAGGCGCTCGGCGCCGTGGTCGGCCTGATGATCGCCGGTGCGCCCGAGGTCGCCGAGTCCGCCTGACGCGCTTGGCCTGGCTGACCGGTTGGTCCGGGTCGTGTGCCTGAGCGGGCGCCGGGGCGCACTGTGGGGCACACGACCCACCCTCACGCGGCGAGGGGCTCAGCCGCGGTCGAGCTCCAGCGCCTCGGGGGTGTGCAGCCGCACCATGAAGCGCCGCGTGTGAGTGGGCACCCGGGACGCGGTCAGCCGCGAGACGCCGACCATCACCGCGAACGCCAGCGGCACGCTCCACGCTGCCGGCTGCTCGAGGAGCACGGCGGGCCAGCCGCCCGCCGAGCCGTCGGCGAGCGTCCACACGACGCCCGCTCCGGACCCGAGCCCGCCGGCCACCAGCCCGGTCACGGCGCCGACGTCGGTGAGCCCGCGCCACCAGATCCCCAGCAGCAGCAGCGGGCAGAACGTCGAGGCCGCGACGGCGAACGCCAGCCCGACCGCCCGGGCCACGCCGACGTTGGGCAGCGCGAGCGCCACGGCGAGCGGCACCGCCACGGCCACGGCGGCGCTGACCCGGAAGACCGCGACCCCGGTGATCCGCCGGGTCCGCAGGAGCTTGCCCGTGACGTCCTGGCTGAGCACCCCGGACACCGCGATCACCAGCCCGGACGAGGTGGACAGGAACGCCGCGAACGCCCCGGCCACGACCAGCCCGGCGAGCAGCTCCCCGCCGAGGCCGGGCACCATCAGCCGCGGCAGCTCGAGCACGAGTACGTCGGACCGCCCGGCGGTGGCCAGCTCCTCGGCGTACACGCGGCCGAGGGCGCCGTACACCGGAGGCAGCAGGTAGAACACGCCGAGCAGCACCAGCACGAAGAGGGTCGTGCGGCGCGCGGCGCGGCCGTCGGGGTTGGTGTAGAAGCGGACGACGACGTGCGGCAGGCCCATGGTGCCGAGGAACGTCGCGACGATCAGCGAGTAGGTGAGGTAGAGGCCCTCGGTGCCGCCGGAGGCGAGCGGCACCGACCAGCCGGGGTCGGCCGGCATCCGGCTGCCCGGGGTGCCGTCGCCCGCCCACACGATCAGCAGCACCGCGGCGGGGAGCAGCAGGGCGGTGAGCTTGAGCCAGTACTGGAAGGCCTGCACGAAGGTGATGCTGCGCATCCCGCCGGAGGACACGTTGGCCAGCACGACCGTGCCGATGATGACCGGGCCGAGCCAGATGGGCGCCCCGATCGCGGCCCGCAGGGTGATGCCGGCGCCGTGGAACTGCGGCACCAGGTAGAGCCAGCCGATCATCACCACCATCAGCGAGCAGGTCGCGCGGACCCCGCGGGAGCCCAGCCGCGCCTCGGCGAAGTCGGGCAGCGTGTAGGCGCCCGAGCGGCGCAGCGGTGCGGCGACGAACGCAAGCAGGAGGAGGTAGCCGGCGGTCCAGCCGATCGGGTACCAGAGCATGTCGGCACCGAACGTCAGCACCAGCCCGGCGACGCCGAGGAACGACGCGGCGGAGAGGTACTCCCCGCCGATGGCCGACGCGTTGAGCGCCGGGCGCACCGACCGCGACGCCACGAAGAAGTCGCTGGTCGTGCGCGAGAAGCGCAGCCCCCACGTGCCGATGACCAGCGTCGCGATGGTCACGATCACCACGGCGACCAGTCCGGTGGCGGTCTCCGTGGTCATTGTTCGCTCGCAGTTCGAGCGCACGGGCACGGTCGGCGTTCGGGCGTGAGGCCGATGCGCTCTCTCGCTTCGCTCACGGTCACCGGTCGACCTCGCTCATCAGCTCGGCGAAGTCGCGCTCGTTGCGCTCCGCGCGGCGCACGTAGCGCCAGCCGAGCAGCACCAGCAGCGGGTAGACCAGGCCGCCCAGCAGCACCCACGAGAGCGGCACCCCGAGGAGCTGTACGTCGGACAGTCGCGGCGCGACGTAGAACGCGAGCGGCAGCGAGCCGAGCGTCAGCATCAGCACGCCGACCGTGCGCAGCGCCAGCCGCAGCTGCTCGCGCATCAGCGAGCCGAGGTAGACGCTGCCCAGCCGGGTCTGGTCGTCGATGTCGCCGGTCCTCGTGCGCGGCAGGTGCCGGCGCGGCGGACCCGTCACCCGGACCCGCTCCGGACGCCCTCCCTCGGTCACGGTTCGGAGCGCCGGATCAGCAGGTCGCGCAGCTCGCGGGTGTGGCGGCGGCTGACCCCGAGCTGGATGCCCTCGCCGGGCCCGGCGATCACCACCGAGCAGCGGCCGGCGTCCATCCGCACCTCGCGCACGTGGGCGAGCGACACCAGCAGCGAGCGGTGGATCCGCACGAACCCCGCGGAGCGCCACTCCTCCTCGAGAGTCGACAGCGGCACCCGGATCAGGTGCGAGCCCTCGGCGGTGTGCAGCCGCGCGTAGTCGCCGTGCGCCTCGACATGGGTGACGGCGGCCCGGTCGACGAAGCGGGTCACGCCGCCGCGCTCGACCGGGATCTGCGCCTGGTGGGCAGGGCCCGGCGCCCGCTCGCTGCCCTCGACCACCCGTCGTACGGCCTCGGCGAGGCGGTCGGCGCGCACCGGCTTGAGCACGTAGTCGACGGCCCGCAGCTCGAACGCGTCGACGGCGTGGGCCTCGTGCGCGGTGACGAACACGATCGGCGGCGGGCTGCGGAAGCGCGAGAGCACCTGGGCGAGGTCGAGGCCGGTGAGGCCGGGCATCTGGATGTCGAGGAAGACCACGTCGACGTCGATCTCGTGCAGGGTGCGCAGCCCCTCGGCCGCCGAGTCGCAGGTCAGCACGTCGCCGACGCGCTCGTCGCGGGAGAGCAGGTAGGCCAGCTCGTCGAGGGCGGGCCGCTCGTCGTCGATGACGAGCACCTTCAGCCGCGCGGGGGTCGTCATGCCTGCACCCCCGGGGCGAACTTCGGCACCCGCACGATCACCTTGGTGCCCGCGCCCGGCGCGGTCTCGACGACCAGCCCGTAGTCGTCGCCGAAGCTGTTGCGCAGCCGGCTGTCGACGTTGCCGAGGCCCACCGAGTCGAGGGCGGTGTCGCCGGCGAGCGCGCGCCGTACCTTCTCCGGGTCCTCGCCCACGCCGTCGTCCTCCACCTCGATCACGCACTCCTGTCCGCGGTCCAGCGCCACGATCCGTACGTGCCCGGCCCCCTCGACGTTGGCGAGCCCGTGGCGCACGGCGTTCTCGACGAGAGGCTGGATGCACAGGAACGGTACGGCGACCGGGAGCACCTCGGGCGCGATGCTCAAAGTCACCTGCAGGCGCTCGCCGAAGCGCGCCTGCTCCAGCAGCAGGTAGCGCTCGACCGAGCGCAGCTCCTCGGCCAGCGTCGTGTACTCGCCGTGGCTGCGGAAGGAGTAGCGGGTGAAGTCGGCGAACTCGAGCAGCAGGTCACGGGCCCGGTCGGGGTCGGTGCGCACGAAGCTGGCGATGGCGCCGAGCGAGTTGTAGATGAAGTGCGGGCTGATCTGGGCCCGTAGCGCCCGGACCTCCGCCTCGATCGCGCGGGTGCGCGACGCGTCCAGCTCGGCCAGCTCGAGCTGTCCCGACACCCACTGCGCCACCTCGTCGGCGGCGCGGGCGAGCCCCGCGGTGGGGTAGGGCGCGAACACCTGCAGGGTGCCGACGATCCGCTCCTCGACGACCAGCGGGCTGACCACGGCGGTGCGCACCGGGCAGCCGGTCTCGTCGCACCCGAGGTCGGAGCGGTCGAAGACGCGGGTCGCCCCCCGCTCGAGCATGCCCTCGACCAGCGCGGCGACCTGCGCCTCGTGGTGCTGCCCCATGCCGTCCCAGGCCAGGGAGGATGCGGTGTCGGTCAGCGCCATCGCCGGCGTACCGAGCAGTGAGCGCAGGTGCCGGATCGAGCGCGCCGCCGAGTCCTCGGTCAGCCCCTCCCGCAGCGCCGGGGCAGCCAGCGACGCACGGTGCAGTGTCCGGAACGTCGCCCGGTCGGCCTCCGTGCCGAGGTGGGTACGCCGCCACGCCTGCATGTGCCCATGCTGCACCACCTCCGCCGACTCGGCAGTCTCGAGCAGCTGGGAAGGGTCAGCGGAAGTCGATGAGGAGCATCCCGCTGTCGTCGTCGGTGGGTGGGGGCACGGGGCCGTCGTGGTCGTAGGAGCCGTGGGAGCCGTGGGAGCCGTGG
>JBAZRQ010000272.1:0-4229 GCA_041662925.1 Nocardioides sp.
CTCGACATCCTCGTGGCCAGCTCCGGCCCTCTCGAGCCGCGCCGAGCCGCCTGGCTCGTGGCGGAGGTGGCCGACTCCGTCGCGCGCGCCCACGACGCCGGGGTGGCCCACGGCCGGCTGGTGCCCGAGAACGTCCTGGTCGACCGCAACGGCGAGATCCGGGTGATCGGCTTCTCCGTCGACGCGGCGATGCACGGGCTGACCGGCTTCCGGCCCGGCGTCGACACCTCCGACCTGGCCGGGCTCCTCTACTGCGCGCTGACCGGCAAGTGGGCCGGTGTCTCGGCCTCGGGCGTCCCGCGGGCGCCCCTGGAGCACGGCGAGGTGCTGCGTCCGCGGCAGGTCCGCGCCGGCATCCCCCGCCCGCTCGACAGCCTCTGCGACGCCGTCTTGCACACCCATGTCAACGCCCAGTCCGGCGGCCGGGGCCGCGAGCTCGTCGCGGTCACGACCGCCCGCGAGATCAGCGCCTACCTCGACGACTTCGTCGGCGACCCGACCGGCCTGTCCGAGGCCCTGCTCGCGAGCATCCCGCCCCCGGCCAAGCCCGACCCGTTCGTAGTGCTGCCGGCAGTCCCCGAGATCCCGGCGCGCGACAGCGGCGAGCTGCCCGCCGTACCCACACCGGAGCCCGAGCACCAGCCCGATCACCAGCCCGGGCCGCCGGAGCCGCAGACCGAGACCCACCCGGACGAGGAGCCGGAGGCGGAGGACGTGGGGCTGCGCACCCAGGCCGGGCTGCCGATCTTCGACGACGACTCCGACGAGGTGTCGTGGTTGGCGGCCCGGGCGACGCCCGCGCCGCCCCCGCCGCCGTTCGAGGAGCCGCCGCAGCGACCGCTGTTCGCGCCCACGCCCCCGCGCGGCGAGCCCGTACGCCGGGTGCGGCCGGGCGGCGGCACGACCAACGGCGGCAGTGAGTACTGGCCCTGGGCCGACACCGGCACCGGCCGGGCCACCGGCGGCGGCCTGACCCCGGTCCTCGACGACGAGCCTCCCCCGGGCCGGAGCTGGCTGCGCCTGGCGGCCGCGATCGCCGTCGGCCTGCTGCTGCTGGTGGCCATCGTCGTGGCCTACAACCTGGGGCGCGGCAAGACACCGCTCGGCGCCGAGGTCGAGGACGACCCGACCCCGACGCCGACCCCCTCCTCGTCCACTCCCGCCGCCGAACCCACGCCGCTGGGCGGCCTGGTGGCCGACGACCTCGACCCCCAGGGCACCCCCGAGCCGGAGGAGAACAGCGAGGACGCCCCGCTCGCCGTCGACGGCGACGCCGCGACCTCGTGGTCGACGTCGAGCTACAAGCAGCAGCTCGGGCCGGGGGGCCTCAAGAACGGGGTCGGCCTGAGCATCGACCTCAACGGCCAGCAGAGCGTGACCTCCGTGGACGTGACTCTGGTCGGGGCGCCCACCGACATCTCGCTCTTCCTCACCGACACGCTGCCCACCGACGTCGAGGGCCTCGAGGCCGTCACGTCGGCCACGGCGGACGCCGGGACGGTCACGATCGACCTGCCCGAACCCACGGAGGGCCGGTTCCTGGTCGTGTGGCTGACGTCGTTGCCCCGTGACGGCGCGGACTTCCGCGGCACCATCGCCGAGGTGGCGGTCCGGGGTGAGTGACCAGACCGACCGGACCGACGCCGAGCTGCTCCGGGCCCACGTCGACGGCGACGCCGACGCGTTCGGTGTCCTCTTCGCCCGCCACCGCGACCGGCTGTGGGCGGTGGCGCTGCGCACGATGGGCAACCCCGACGACGCCGCCGACGGGCTCCAGGACGGGCTGATCGCGGCCTACCGCCGCGCGGGGTCGTTCCGGGGCGACGCGGCGGTGACCACCTGGCTGCACCGGGTGGTCGTCAACGCCTGCCTCGACCGGATCCGCGCGGCCAAGGTCCGCCGATCCGACCCGCTGCCCGACGACCTCGAGGAGTACGGCGACCGCGGGTCGCTGCCCGCCACCAGCACCGCCACCGGCACCGGGAGCGACGACGGGGACCCGGCCGAGGCCGCCGTACGCGGCGAGCGCCAACAGCGCGTCCTGGAGGCCCTGGCCGGGCTGCCGGCCGGGCAGCGCGCCGCCCTGGTGCTCGTCGACATGGAGGGCTACCCCGTCTCCGAGGTCGCGCTGATGCTCAACTGCGCCGAGGGCACGGTGAAGTCGCGCTGCTCGCGCGGACGGGCCCGGCTCGCGGTCACGCTCGAGCTGCTCGCCCCGGGCCGTGACCCGGACCACCCCGACGCCGGGAACCCCGCCGCGTCCGCACCCGTCAGATCAGCACGTAGTCCGCGCGGCCCACCCGCCCCCGACTGAGCATCCCCACACCACCCGCGCACCCCGACCGACGAGCAAGGAGACCGCCTCGATGTCCGACGACAGCGAGCTGAGCGAGCAGCAGGAGCGCGTGCGCCGGCTGCTGGCCCAGGCGCGCGTCGACGAACCGATGCCCGACGACGTCGTCGCGCGCCTCGACCGGGTGCTCGCCCGGCTCGCCGACGAGGAGGGCGAGCGTCCGGCCACTGTCGTCGAGCTGGCCACCCGACGCCGGCGCAAGGCCGCGACGCTGCTCGTTGCCGCCGCGGCCGTCGTGGCCGTCGGGATCGGAGCCGGCAACCTCGTCCCCGGGTCCGTGGACAGCGCCAGCGACGACTCCGCGGGCGCTGCCGCCGAGGTCGAGGATGCGCCCAACGCCACCTCCGATCGCAACGGGCTGGAAGACCGCCCGGACGAGACGGCCCCCGAGTCGGATGTCACCGGACTGTCGCTTGTCGCCCGGCCACGGCGGATCCGACCGGACCACTTCGCCGACGACGTCGCCCGCCTGCACGCCACTGGGGTCGCCTACACCAGCGGCGCCGCCGCCGAACAGGCTCCCCGGGACGGCGTGGCGCCGGACACCCTGCTGACCAGGGGCGCCTTCATCTGTGACCCCGCCCCGTGGGGGGCCGGCCGGCTCGTCGCGGTCCGCTACGCCGGGGCTCCCGCCGTGCTCGCGTTCCGCCCTCCCGCGGGCGAGAGCCAGGTCGTGGACCTGCTCGAGTGCGGCACTGCCGCGATCCTGCGTTCGGTCACGCTCCCCACGCCGTAGGCCCAGGTCGAGCGGGAAGAATGCTCCCCTACGATCGGTTGAGTGAAGTGCGCCCCGACGAAGTTTCCCGGGGCCGAGAAGCGACAACCCGAGAAGCGACGAGAGTTGGACGGCATGACTGAGACCCGCAACGTGATCATCATCGGCTCCGGCCCCTCCGGATACACCGCGGCGGTCTACGCCGCCCGGGCGAGCCTGAACCCGCTCGTCTTCGAGGGCTCCGTGACCGCCGGCGGCGCGCTGATGACCACCACCGAGGTCGAGAACTTCCCCGGCTTCCGCGACGGCATCATGGGCCCGGCGCTGATGGACGAGATGCGCGCCCAGGCCGAGCGCTTCGGCGCGGAGCTGATCTCCGACGACATCGTCGAGGTCGACCTGACCGGCGACGTCAAGGTCGTCAAGACCGCCACCGACACCTACACCGCGCGGGCCGTCGTACTGGCCACCGGCTCGGGCTACCGCAAGCTCGGCCTGCCCAACGAGGAGGAGCTGTCCGGGCGCGGCGTCTCGTGGTGCGCGACCTGCGACGGGTTCTTCTTCCGCGACCAGCACATCGCCGTCGTCGGCGGCGGCGACTCCGCGATCGAGGAGGCCACGTTCCTCACCCGCTTCGGCTCGAAGGTCTCGCTGATCGTGCGCCGCGACGAGCTGCGCGCGTCCAAGATCATGCAGGAGCGGGCCTTCGCCGACCCCAAGCTCGAGGTCGAGTGGAACTCCGTGGTCGAGACCATCAACGGCTCCGAGCGCCTCGAGTCGGTGACCCTCAAGGACACCGTCACCGGCGAGACCCGCGACCTGCCCGCCACCGGGCTGTTCATCGC
The DNA here is from genome assembly GCA_041662925.1 of Nocardioides sp. GTDB lineage: Bacteria > Actinomycetota > Actinomycetes > Propionibacteriales > Nocardioidaceae > Nocardioides. The sequence goes on from JBAZRQ010000272.1 coordinate 3,914, forward strand.
GATCGGCCACGACCCGCGCTCCGAGCTGCTCGCCGGCCAGGTCGACCTCGACGAGAACGGCTACGTGCTGGTCGAGCACCCGTCGACCGCCACCAACCTGCCCGGGGTCTTCGCCGCCGGCGACCTCGTCGACCACCACTACCGCCAGGCGATCACCGCCGCCGGCACCGGCTGCGCCGCGGCCCTCGACGCCGAGCGCTACCTCGCCGAGCTGGACCACGCCGCCGCCTCCGGGCCCGACGCCCAGACCGCGGTCGCCGCGTCGGCGCTCACCGAGACGGTGCAGACCGCCGGGCTCTGACCCCGCGCGGTGGGG
>JBAZRQ010000273.1:0-4217 GCA_041662925.1 Nocardioides sp.
CCGGCGCGAGGGGCGGCGTGGCCGGGTCCGGGAGCACCTCGACCTCCGGGTCGGAGGGGTACGACGGCGACTCGCCGGCCACCGGGGCGGCCACCCGGATCGGCTCGGGAGCCGGCTCGAGGCGGTCGGCGAGCAGGTAGCCGCCGGCGGCGCCCGCCACCGCGAGCAGCGCCGCCACCCCGAGAGCACGCGCCTTCATGCGGTCACCGTAGCCGGGGCGGCCGATGACTAAATCGGTTGGGACGGGTCTGTCGTATCCGTGACCCTCCCTTCGTGGAAGAGATGAACACCTCTCCCCGACCCAAGGACTGATGATGACTGACCTGACCACTCGCAGCCGTTGGCTCGCGCTCTACGTGCTCTGCCTGGGCGACCTGATGATCGTGCTCGACTCGAGCATCGTCAACGTCGCCCTGCCCTCGATCCAGTCGGACCTGGGCTTCTCGCAGTCCGCGCTGGCGTGGGTCGTCAACGCCTACCTGCTGACGTTCGGCGGCTTCCTGCTGCTCTCGGGCCGGCTGGGGGACCTGCTCGGCAGCAAGCGGGTCTTCCAGGGCGGGGTCGTCTCCTTCACCGTGGCGTCGGTCGCCTGCGGCCTGGCCCCCTCCTCGGAGCTTCTCGTGGTCGGACGGGCCGTGCAGGGGCTCGGCGGCGCGGCCGTCTCCGCGGTCGCTCTCTCGCTGATCGTGGGCCTCTTCTCCGAGCCGGCAGAGCGGGCCAAGGCGATGGGCTTCTTCGGGTTCGTGATGTCGGGCGGCGGGGCGGTCGGCGTACTCCTGGGCGGAGTGCTGACGGGTCTCTTCTCGTGGCACTGGATCTTCCTGGTCAACGTCCCCGTCGGGATCGCGGTGTGGTTCGCCGCCCGGCGGATCCTGCCCGCCGACGAGGCCGTGCCCCAGCCGGGTCGCCTCGACGTGTCCGGCGCGGCCCTGGTCACGGTGGCGCTGATGGTCTCGGTCTACGCGATCGTCGGCGGCAACGAGGCCGGCTGGACCAGCGCCCGCACGCTGCTGCTCCTCGGGCTCGGGGTCCTGCTGCTCGCGGCGTTCGTGGCCCGGGAGGCCACCGCGTCCAACCCCCTGATGCCACTGCGGCTGTTCGCCCTTCGCAACGTCTCGGTGTCGCAGGTCGTGGGCGTGCTCTGGGCGGCGGCGATGTTCGCGTGGTTCTTCCTGGCCGCGCTCTACCTGCAACGGGTGCTGGCCTACGAGGCGCTCGAGGTGGGTCTGGCGTTCATCCCGACCAGCGTGGTCATGGCCTACTGCTCCCTGCGGGTCAGTGACCGGCTGGTGATGCGCTTCGGCATCCGTCCGCCGCTCGTGGTCGGCCTCTCCCTGGCGGCGGCGAGCCTGGCGCTGTTCTCGCGCGCTCCGGTGGACGGCCAGTTCGTCACCGACGTGCTGCCCTCGATGGTGCTGCTCGGCGCGGGCGCCGGGATCGCCTTCAACCCGGTGCTGCTCGCGGCGATGGGCGACGTCGAGCCCCACGAGTCGGGGCTCGCGTCGGGCGTCGTCAACACCAGCTTCATGATGGGCGGTGCCCTGGGACTGGCCGTGCTCGTGAGCATCTCGACGGCTCGCACCGAGAGCCTGCTCGCTGGTGGAGCGAGCCAGGTGGCGGCCCTCAACGGCGGCTACCAGGTCGCCTTCGGGGTCGGCGCGGGGTGCGCGCTCCTGGCGGCGGTCGTCGGCGGGGTCCTCCTGCGGCCCAAGCCGATGCCCGGCATGGGGCCGCACGATGCCACCCCGGCTGACGAGGCGGTCACGGCCTGTCCGTAGCGTTTGCCCGGTGCTGATCCGCAACGCCCGGCTGGTCCCGGTGACCCCCGTCGCCGACCTGCCCGAACGACCCGTCGACGTACTCGTCGAGGGCGGGCGCGTCGTTGCGGTCGGTCCCGGGCTGGACCGGCCCGCGGGCATCGACGAGTACGACGCCGCGGGACGCTGGATGGTCCCCGGGCTGTGGGACCAGCACACCCACCTCGGCCAGTGGTCGCTCACCGCCACCCGCCTCGACCTCAGCGCCGCCGACTCCCCGGAGCACGCCCTCGACCTCGCCCGCGCCTGGCTCGCCGAGCAGCCCGGGCGGCCGCTGGTGGGCTTCGGTCACCGGCCCGCGGTGTGGGAGCGCCAGCCCACCGTGGCCGAGCTCGACGAGGTCGCCGGCGACGTGCCGGTGGTCCTGATCGCCGGCGACGCCCACCACGCCTGGCTGAGCAGCTCGGCGCAGCGGGCGCTGGGGCTCGCCGTACGCGACGACAACATCTACGAGAACGAGTGGTTCGCCGCCTACGCCGACCTCCCGGGCCTGGTCGGCAACGAGGGGATCTCCCCCGCCGGCTACCACAACGCGCTCAACCGCGCGGCGTCGAAGGGTGTCGTCGGGCTCGTGGACTTCGAGTTCGGCAGCGGGCCCGGGGACTGGGTGGAGCGCTGGTCGGAGGGCTGCGACCTGCTGCGGGTCCGCGTCGCGATGTACGGCGACCGGCTCGAGGAGGTCATCGCCGCGGGGCTCCGCACCGGCGACCGGCTGCTCCCCGACGACGACCGGCTCACGATGGGTCCGCTGAAGATCATCAGCGACGGCTCGCTCAACACCCGCACCGCCTGGTGCTGCCAGCCCTACGCCGACGGCGGCATCGGCGCGCCCAACCAGAGCGCCGACGAGCTGCGCCGGCTGATCGAGCGGGCCTGGGGCTCCGGGCTCGAGATCGCCACCCACGCCATCGGCGACGCCGCGGTCGCCCACGCGCTCGACGTCTACGCCGCCACCGGGGCCCGGGGCACGATCGAGCACGCGCAGCTCGTGACCCGCGACGACGTACGACGGATGGCCGGCGTCGCCGTCCGCGCCAGCGTCCAGCCCGCGCACCTCATCGACGACCGCGACCTCTCGGAGCAGATCTGGCCGGGGCGCGGCGGCCGCTGCTTCGCGTTCCGCTGGATGCTGGACGCGGGGGTGCCGCTGGTGCTGGGCTCCGACGCCCCGGTGGCGCCACTGGACCCGTGGCTGGCGATGGCGGCGGCCGTGCACCGCAGCGGTGACGCCCGCGACGCCTGGCACTCCGAGCACGCACTGACCCCCGGCGAGGCGCTCGCCGCGTCGGTCGACTTCCAGCCGACGGTCGGGCTCGGCTCGCGCGCCGACCTGGTGCTCCTCGACCGTGACCCGCTGCTCGAGGCCGTCGACTCCGCCGAGACCGGTGAGCACCTCCGGACGATGCCGGTGGCGCTCACCGTCGCGGCCGGCGCCGTACGGCACTCGACGCTCTGACTCCCGCCCTCAGGGGACCGGGGTGGGCTCCACGTAGACCGACGACCCGAGCTCCACGAACTGCGTGGACTTCTCCGCCATCCCGGCCGCGACGTAGTCCCGGACGTCCTGGCTGATCCGCATCGAGCAGAACTTGGGACCGCACATCGAGCAGAAGTGCGCGGTCTTGCTCGCCTCGGCCGGGAGGGTCTCGTCGTGGAAGGCCTCGGCGGTGTGGGGGTCGAGGGACAGCGCGAACTGGTCGTGCCACCGGAACTCGAACCGGGCCTTGCTCAGGGTGTCGTCCCAGTCCCGAGCACCCGGGTGTCCCTTGGCCACGTCGGCCGCGTGCGCGGCGAGCTTGTAGGTGATCACGCCGGTCTTGACGTCGTCGCGGTTGGGCAGGCCCAGGTGCTCCTTGGGAGTGACGTAGCAGAGCATCGCGGTGCCGTGCATGGCGATGGCGGCCGCGCCGATCGCCGAGGTGATGTGGTCGTAGCCCGGCGCGATGTCGGTGGCCAGCGGCCCGAGCGTGTAGAACGGCGCACCGTGGCACCACTCCTGCTGGAGCACCACGTTCTCCTCGACCAGGTTGAGCGGGACGTGGCCGGGGCCCTCGACCATCACCTGGACGTCGTGCTCCCACGCACGGGAAGTGAGCTCGGCGAGGGTCCGCAGCTCCGAGAGCTGCGCCGCGTCGTTGGCGTCGGCGGTGCAGCCGGGGCGCGAACACGTCCCACCACCTCCAGATCCTGCTGCGTGGCGGACTCGTCACGACCCGCCGCGATGGCACCCGCATCCACTACTCCCTGGCCAACAGCCGGGTCGGGGAACTGTGGGCCGCGGTCCGCGACGTGGCGAGCACCCAGGTCGACGAGCTCGACCAACTCGCCACCGCCTATCTGGGCGACCGCTCCGTCCTCGACACTGTCAACCGCGACGAGCTCGCCGGGCGCCTGCGCGAC
>JBAZRQ010000274.1:0-4204 GCA_041662925.1 Nocardioides sp.
CCGATCTGGACCAGCGACCCCACGGTCCCGCGGCCGCAGCTGCGCCGCAAGGGGCGCTGGCTGGTCGACCCGCAGGGCCGGGTGGTGATCGTCCACGGGCTCAACCTGGTCTACAAGCGCAAGCCCTACGCGCCGCCCGCCAAGGTCACCGGCTTCCAGGCGCGCGACGCCAAGTGGCTGGCCCGGCACGGCTTCAACGGTGCGAGGATCGGCACGCTCTGGGCCGGCCTGACCCCGGACGAGCCGGGCCAGGCCGACCCGACGTACCTGCGCCGGTGGCAGCGGGTCATGGACCTCCTCGCCGGGCAGAAGATCTGGATGCAGCTCGACGCCCACCAGGACCAGTGGCACGAGATCTACGGCGGCGAGGGCGCCCCCGACTGGGCGGTGATCCGCCCGGCGCCGTACGACGCCCTGCCGCCGGTGGTCGCGCCGTTCCCGACCGGCTACTGGACCCCCGAGGTCTCGACCGTCTTCGACAACTTCTGGGCCAACAAGGACGGACTGCTCGACGGCTGGGTGGCGGCCTGGCGGGTCGCGGCGCGGGAGTGGAAGCGCCAGCCCTACCTGATGGGCTACGACCTGATCAACGAGCCCTGGATGGGCACCGAGTGGGCGACCTGTCTCGCCGACGGCTGCGCGCCGTCGTACGAGAACGAGCTCCAGCCGGCGCTCGAGAAGGCCACGCGGGCGATCCGCCGGATCGACCGCAACAACATCGTGTGGTGGGAGCCGCAGCAGTTCGCCGGCGGTCAGAAGCTCGACACTTTCTTCGAGAAGATGGTGGGGGAGCGTCAGCTCGGGCTCTCCTGGCACAGCTACTGCCCCGACGTGTTCCTCGAGTCGCAGGGCATCCCGGGCGGCGACGTCGAGAACTGCGACGCGTTCGCGGACGACCGGCAGCGGCACGCCCTCGGCCAGGCCCGCGAGATGAACGCCGTACCCCTGATGTCGGAGTGGGGCGCCACCGACAACGTGCGCGCGATCGAGATCGACGCCGACGTGGCCGACCGTCACCTGATGGGCTGGACCCACTGGGCCTACAAGTTCTGGAACGACCCCACCACGGCCGACAACGCCCAGGGCCTGTTCCGCGACGACCGCGACCTCACGACGGTGAAGAAGCAGAAGCTGCGCAAGCTGGTGCGCACCTACGCCCAGGCCACCGCCGGCACCCCGCTGCGGATGCGCTTCGACGCCGACACCGGGGCGTTCGCCTACCGCTACCGGCCCGACCGCCGGATCGCCGCCCCGACCCAGGTCTTCGTGAGCCCGCTCCACTACCCCCGTGGGTACGTCGTGCGGGTCGACAACGGCCGCGTCGTACGGCGTGACGGGCGCGTGCTCAGCGTGCAGCCCGCGTCGCGCCAGGTGGTCACCGTGCGGGTGGTCCAGCGCCGCCGCTGACAGCCCCCTGAGGCCCCTGAAGGACACCGCGTTCACAAGGAACTCTCAGGTACGACGGGAACGCCCGAGCCCGCGCCGACGTTGGACTCGGTACAGGCCCGTAGAGTGGGGTCTAGACAGATCCACCGTCAGAGAGACGGTGACCCGGCCTCCAAGGAGGAGACCAATGCAGAGCAACAACCCGGTGTTCAGCCGCTCCGAGGAGTTCAAGCGTGGCGGCGGCGCTGCCACCTACCAGGGCTACGGCACCGACCCCTCCACGTGGGGTACGGGTGAGCCGGGGCAGCCTGGCACTCCTCCCACGCACGCCCCGGTCTCCACGGGGCCCATGACCATCGACTCGGTGGTCCAGAAGACCGCCATCTCACTCGGCGTGGTGATCATCACCGCGCTCGCGACCTGGATCCTCACCCCCGACGTGTCGACCGACGCCGACCTCGGCCCGCTGATCGCCGCCGTCACCATCGGCAGCCTCGGCGCCTTCGCGTTGTCGATGGTCAACTCGTTCAAGCGCGTGATCAGCCCGGCCCTGGTGCTGGCGTTCGCCGCGCTCGAGGGTGTGGCCCTCGGTGGCATCAGCAAGCTGTTCGACGCCCGGTTCGGTGATGGCGTTGTGTCCGGCGCCGTGATCGGCACCTTCGCCGCCTTCGCCGGCACGCTGACCGCCTACAAGGTGCTCAACATCAAGGTGGGCGACAAGTTCCGCAAGATGGTCATCGCCGGTGTCTTCGGCATGATCGGCCTCAGCATGATGTCGTTGGTCCTGAGCCTCTTCGGCGTCCAGACCGGCCTGTTCGGCGTCAGCGGACTCGGCATGATCACCGCCGTCGCCGGCCTGGTGCTCGGTGTGTTCATGCTGATCATGGACTTCGACTTCGTCGAGCAGGGTGTGGCCAACGGCCTGCCCGAGCGGGAGTCGTGGCGTGCCGCGTTCGCCATGACGGTGAGCCTGGTCTGGATCTACACGAACCTGCTTCGCATCCTGGCGTTCTTCAGCCAGGACTGAACGGGCGGCCGACACGCTCGGTCGACATCGCAAGGCCCCGGGGCTCGCCTCGGGGCCTTCGCCTTGCCCTCAGCTGGTGGCCTGCTCCTCGACCTGCTGGTCCCCCTGCTGGTCCATCATCGTGTCGCCGGAGTCGGGACCCTCGCCCTCGGCCTGCGGGCGGCGGCGGCGGTGCCGCAGCTCTACCCAGAGCCCGCGTACGCCGGCGCGGTTGCCGGCGACCTCGGTGCCGTCGAGCTCCGTGCCGGGCATGGCCACGGCGCGGACCGCGGCTGCGGCGATCGGGAGCACACCCTCGCCGCGGTAGGGCTCGGGCCATTCCTCGTCCTCGGGGGCCAGGTCCAGCGACGCCAGGACCGAGGGCAGCAGCACCGTCGCCAGCGACCGGTAGCCCTCTGCGGACGGGTGGAACTGGTCGGGGCCGAACAGCAGCGCGGGTGCCGCGGCGAACTCCGGCCCCAGGATCGAGCTGAGCGACACCGTGCGCCCGCCCTCCTTGATCACCCCGATCGTCTGGGCGGCGGCCAGCCGGCGCGACCAGGCGCGGGCGACCTGCTTGAGCGGGGGCATGATCGGCTGGATCGTGCCCAGGTCGGGGCAGGTGCCGACCACGACCTCGACGCCGGCGTCGACGAGCCGGCGTACCCCCTCGGAGAGGTGGCGCACCGACTGCGAGGGGAGCACGGTGTGGGTGACGTCGTTGGCGCCGATCAGGATGACGGCCACGTCGGGCTCGATCGGCAGCGCACGGTCGATCTGGCCGTTCAGGTCCGACGACTCGGCGCCGACCTTGCACACCTCGCGCAGGTAGACCCGCCGGTCGGCGTACTCCGCCACCCCGTTGGCCAGGACCGCGCCGGGCGTGTCGGTGACCAGGTCGACGCCGTAGCCGGCGGCACTGGAGTCGCCGAGGAGTGCGATCTTGAGTGCGGGCCCGGGCCGGCCGCGGCCGTACCAGCCGGTCGCGTCGGGCGCCTGGCCGTCGGCGTTGCCGATGGTGCGGCGTGCGAGCTTCGCCTCGACGGTGAGTACGCCGTAGAGGCCGCCCCCGAGTACGGACAGGCCGCCACCGCCGAACGCCGCGGCGGAAGCCAGCTTTCTGGCGGCTCCGGCTTTCCCCACGTGCCGCAGTCTACGGACGGCGCTCTATGTTGATCATGTGCAGTACGTGAACTCTCTCCTCGACCTGATCGGCAACACCCCTCTGGTGCGGCTCTCGCGCACCCTCGACCTGCCCGACGGGGGAGGTGACGGGGGGCCGTTGGTGCTGGCGAAGATCGAGTACCTCAACCCCGGCGGCTCCGTGAAGGACCGGATCGCGACCCGGATGATCGAGGCGGCCGAGGCGTCCGGCGAGCTGCAGCCCGGCGGCACGATCGTCGAGCCGACCTCGGGCAACACCGGTGTGGGGCTGGCGATGGTCGCGCAGGCCAAGGGCTACCACTGCATCTTCGTGTGCCCCGACAAGGTGTCGGAGGACAAGCGCAACGTGCTCAAGGCCTACGGCGCCGAGGTGGTCGTCTGCCCGACCGCGGTCGCGCCCGAGCACCCCGACAGCTACTACAACGTCTCCGACCGGCTGTCGTCCCAGCCGGGCGCGTGGAAGCCCGACCAGTACTCCAACCCGCACAACCCGCGCTCCCACTACGAGACGACCGGCCCCGAGATCTGGGCACAGACCGACGGCAAGATCACCCACTTCGTGTGCGGCGTCGGCACCGGCGGCACCATCAGCGGGATCGGGCGCTACCTCAAGGAGCAGAACCCCGACGTGAAGGTGATCGGCGCCGA
>JBAZRQ010000275.1:0-4203 GCA_041662925.1 Nocardioides sp.
AGCAGCGCTCGACGCTGAAGGACCTCGCGGACCGGTTGGCCACCAAGCGGATGGCCCTGCGCAGCGTCGAGGCCTACGGCTCACCCAAGGTCACCCGGGTCTTCCGGGACAAGGTGATGGCCGGTGACCTGCACCGCTACTTCACCGAGATCCCCGGGTGCGACGACGAGTGGTGGGCGCTGCTCCAGAGCGGGGTGCGCGAGCTGTGGGGCACCCACTCACTGACCGAGAGCGGCCTGCCGCCCGTGCACCGGCTCACCGGGTGGCTGGTCGAGCACGGCCGCCGCGAGGACGCCGCCGCCGTCATGGAGTACGTCGCGGGGCTGGGCGGCGAGCCGGTGCCCCGGGTCGTGGACGACCAGGGGCCGCGGATCGACGTCCCGGTGATCGACTCCAGGAGCGTCGACCGCGCGGCCCTGGCCGTGCGCGACTTCGAGCGGTAGTCAGGCCCTCAGATCAGGCCTTCCTCCTTGAGGAAGTCCTCGGCGACGTCCTCGGCCTTCTCGCGGTCGATGGTCATGCGCCCGAGGAGCTCGTTGATGGTGTCGTTGTCGAGGGCGGCGCTCAGGTCGTTGAGCAGCCCCTCCACGTCGTCGTGGTCGGCGAGGAACTCCTCGGAGACCGCGGGGATGAGGTTCTGGGCGGGTTGGATGCCGAGGTCGTCCTCGAGCAGGACCAGGCCCTCGTCCTCGAGGTTGGGGTCGATGGTGCCGGTGAGCCCGAGCTGCGACTCGCCGCTCTTGACCGACTCGTAGCCCTCGGGCGAGGCGAAACCGAGCGGCAGGATCTTGGTGACGTCGATGTCGTAGACCTCCGTCAGGCCGCCTTCGCAGTCGGCCCGGCCCTTGCAGTCGGGTGAGCCGGCCAGCACGATGCTCTGCCCGGACAGGTCGGAGAGCTTGGTGACGCCCTCGGCGTCGGAGTATTCCTGGGTCACGTAGAAGGCGTTCTGCGAGCTGGCCTCGGCAGGCTCGAGCAGCGTGATCCCCTTGGCCTCGGCCAGGGGGCGCACAGCCTCGAGCGAGGCGTCGGCGTCGTTGGACGTGATCGGCTCAGCACCTTCGCCGTTGGCCTCGGTGTTGAGGAAGTCACCGATGCCCGCGACGTACTCGGGGACGATGTCGACGTCCTGCGGGAAGATGCTCATGTAGGCGTCTCGGGCGTCGACCGCCTTGACCTCGACGTCGTAGCCGTTGTCGGAGAGCAGCACGTCGTAGAGGGCGCCCACGAGGTTGGCCTCGGGGAAGTTCTGCGTGGCGATGGTGACGGGTGTGCCGTCGCCTTCGTCGTCGCCCGAGCAGGAGGTGGTCACGCCGGCGGCCAGGGCGAGGGCGGCGGCGACAGCGAGGGGGCGGCGCAGGTGCATGGTGTCAACCTTCTGTGTCCCGTGGCGGAGCCACGCGTGTCCGGTGGAGCGAGCAGCGAGCCTGCTCAGCCGTCTCTTGGGGCGGTTGCGCCCACTGTAGGCGGGAGGACCGACAGTCGCCCCTCGGCTTTCTGGCCGGGACCCCGCGGCACCGGGTCGACGGCGCGCTGCACCAGCGCCGCGCCCCCCTCGAGCACCAGCGCGATCGCGGCCACCAGCAGCGCTCCGGCGATCCCCTCGCTACGCCGGTCGGTGTTGGCGAAGCCCAACCGGATCACGTTGCCCAGGCCCGGCCCGCCGACCAGGGCCGCGATCGTCGCGGTCGCCCAGACCTGCACCAGTGCGAGCCGGATGCCCGACACCACCAGGGGCAGGCCCAGCGGCAGCTCCACCCGCCAGAACTGCTGGCTGCCGGTCATGCCCATGCCGCGGGCCGCCTCCTTCGCCTCCGGCGCGACCTCGCGCATCGCGACGTACGACTGCGTGATGATCGGCGGCAGCGCGAAGAGGACCAGCGCCACCAGCGTCGCCAGGCCGGCGCGTCCGTAGGGGCCGAACTCCCCCGACCCCGGCCACGAGAAGCTCGCCAGCAGCGCGAGCAGGGCGTACGTCGGGACGGCGCGGCCCATGTTGGAGACGTTGATCGCCAGGAAGCCGAAGCGCCCGATCCGGCCGAGGTAGAGCGCGATCGGCAGGCCCACCGCCATGCTCGCGACCAAGGCGGTCACGGTCAGCAGCAGCTGCTGCACCAGCTGTTCGAGCAGGCCGCCCTCGACGGTCCAGCTCGCCCCGTCGAAGAGGTAGGAGAGCACGTTGTTCATGCCGTCACCGCCGCCCGCGTCCACGGAGTCAGGAGCCGTTGGGCGAGCACGATCACCAGGTCCAGAAGGATCGCGAGCACGACGCAGAGCACGGCGCCGGTCATCAGCTCGGCGTTGAACCGCAGGCTCTTGCCCTCGGCGATCAGGAAGCCGAGCCCGCCCTCGGACACGACGGTCCCGATCGTGGTGAGGGCGACGGTGGAGACGGTCGCGACCCGCAGCCCGGCCATGATCACCGGGAGCGCGAGCGGCAGCTCGACCTTGGCCAGGAGCTTGCCGCGGCCGTAGCCGAGCCCGATCGCCGACTCGCGTACGTCGTCGGGCACACCGCGCAGCCCGTCGAGGACGGCACGCACCAAGATGGTGAGGCAGTAGAGCCCGAGGCCGATCACGACCGTGGCCTTGGTCAGCCCGGTCAGCGGCACCAGCAGCGGCAGCAGCGCGAGCGACGGGATCGTGTAGATGCCGGTGCTGACGCCCAGCACGGTCGACTCGAGGCGCGGGAAGCGGCGCGCCAGCAGCGCGAGCGGGACGGCGATCACCAAACCGAGCAGCACCGCGGCGACGGTGATCTGCAGGTGCGTCAGCGTGGCCTCGATGATCTCGTCGCTGCGGTCCTGGACATAGTCCAGGCAGAACCAGGCGTTGACGTCCTTGGAGTAGCACTTGGGCTCGCGCGTCGAGACCGCACCGGTGACGAGGGCCGCGGGTAGGGTCACCGCATGGACGCTACCGGCTCTCCGGCGCCTGACGGCGACTCCTCACCGATGATCCGGCTGAGCGGTGTCGGCAAGACCTACGACGACGGCACGGTGGCGGTCCACGAGCTGGACCTCGAGGTCGGGCGCGGTGAGCTCGTCGTCCTGGTCGGCCCCTCCGGGTGCGGCAAGTCCACGACGCTGAAGATGATCAACCGGCTGATCGAGCCCACCACCGGCACGATCGAGATCGACGGCCAGGACGTCACCCGACAGGATCCCGTGAAGCTGCGGCGCGGGATCGGCTACGTCATCCAGCAGGTCGGGCTGTTCCCGCACCAGAAGATCACCGCCAACGTGATGACCGTCCCGTTGCTGTACGGCGAGTCCAAGGCGACCGCCCGCGAGCGGGCACACCACCTGCTGGAGCTGGTGGGCCTCGACCCCGCGACGTACGGCGACCGCTACCCGCACCAGCTCTCCGGAGGCCAGCGTCAGCGCGTGGGCGTGGCCCGGGCCCTGGCCGCCGACCCGCCGGTGCTGCTGATGGACGAGCCGTTCGGAGCGGTCGACCCCGTGGTGCGGGTGCGCCTACAGGACGAGTTCCTGCGGCTGCAGCGCGAGCTCGGCAAGACCGTCGTACTCGTCACCCACGACATCGACGAGGCCGTGCGGATGGGCGACCGGGTGGCGGTCTTCGCCACCGGCGGGCGGCTGGCGCAGTACGCCACGCCCGCGGCGCTGCTCGCCCACCCCGCCGACGACTTCGTGGCCGACTTCGTCGGCTCCGAGCGCGGGCTGCGTCGCCTGCAGGTCACCCCGATCGACCCCGCCCACCTCGAGCCGCTCGACGGAGTCCGTGCGGGTGAGCTGGGCGCCGCGATCGACCTCGACAGCACGCTCGAGCAGGCGCTGGCCGCGATGCTGCGCGACGACAAGCCGATGATCGGCGTCAAGGACGGCGTGCGCTTCGTCGGCGTACTCACCCCCAACGGGGTGCATCGCGCACTGCGGGCGTCGCTGGCTGAGTGAGTGCGAGTCGCTTGGCGGGGTAGTCCCTCACCTGAGAGCGATTGAGAGGCCTCTTATTCGCCCTCTGGTTGGGGACTATCCCGGCGGTCAGCCCTCGTCGGTGACCGGCACGTCGCGATGCCACGACTCGGTGACGTAGGAGATCTTCCAGCCCATCGCAACGTAGAGGCCGTCGGCGCCGGTGGAGGAGTCGGCGTCGACCTCGAGGGTCACGCGGTCACGGCCGCGGGCGGCGGCGTCGGCGATGATCGTGTGGAGCAGTCCTTTGGCCACGCCGCGCCCGCGC
>JBAZRQ010000276.1:0-2781 GCA_041662925.1 Nocardioides sp.
CGGACCCCAGCGCGACGGCCACACCGGTCTGTACGGCGAACGCGAGGCCGACGCCGATCCAGACCAGGATCGGCCGGTACTTCGTGGCCAGCACGAGCGTCGCCAGGAACGTCTTGTCCGGCAGCTCGACCAGGAAGATCGCACCGAACGTGAGCGCGACCGCGGCGAGATCCATGCCCGCGATTGTCCTCGTACCGGTCCCGGGAGGCGTGCTCGGGGTGGTGGGTCAGGCGAGGGCGAGCGCGCCGCGGTGGCCGGGGCCGACGGCACCCCGCGACTGGCGCCACAGCGACTTGAGCTGGCGTGGCAGGTTGCGCCGGTTGGTCTCGGCGAGCCAGTCGTTGGGCAGCGACAGCCGGAACACCCGGTGCCAGGCGCTGGCCACCTGCTGGGGGAGCGGACGGGCGTTGTAGGTGAGCCCGTAGCGCTCGAACAGCTGCCGCACCCGGGGGGCGATCTCGGCGTAGCGGTTGCTCGGCAGGTCGGGGAACAGGTGGTGCTCGATCTGGTGCGAGAGGTTGCCCGACATCAGGTGCATCAGCGGCGGGCCGGAGATGTTGGCGGAGCCGAGCATCTGCCGGAGGTACCACTCACCGCGCGTCTCGCGCTGAGGAAGCTGGCCCTGCTCGAAGGTCTCGACACCCTCGGGGAAGTGCCCGCACATGATGATCGAGTGGCTCCACACGTTGCGCACGAAGTTGGCGGTCGCGTTGGCGGTGAGGGTCGCGAGGAACCCGCCGGGCCCGGCCAGCAGCGGGTGCACGACGTAGTCCTTGGTGACCTGCTTGCGCACCTTGTCGGCCGCGGCGCGGATCCGCGAACGCAGCTCGGGGGTGATCCCCTTGCCCTCGCGCAGGTGCTCGCCGAACTCGATGTCGTACATCGCGATGCCGTACTGGAAGATGCAGGCGTTGACGAAGTTCCACAGCGGTTGGACGAGGTAGCGCGGCTGCCACTCCTGGTCCTCGTCGACGCGCATGATGCCGTAGCCGAGGTCGTTGTCCTGGCCGAGGATGTTCGTGTAGGTGTGGTGGGTCTCGTTGTGCGCCCGCTTCCACTGTTCCGGCGGCGACGCGTGGTCCCAGTCCCAGGTGGACGAGTGGATCTGGGGGTCGCGCATCCAGTCCCACTGGCCGTGCAGGACGTTGTGGCCGATCTCCATGTTGTCGAGGATCTTGGCCACGCTCAGCGCGGCCGTGCCCAGCACCCACGCCGGCGGGTAGCGCCCGGCGAGCAGCACCACCCGGCTGGCGAGCTCGAGCCGGCGCTGTACGGCGATCACCCGGCGGATGTACGCCGCGTCGCGGGCACCGCGGCTGTCGAGGACGTCCTGCCGGATCCGGTCGAGCTCGCGCCCGATCTGCTCGACGTCGTCGGCGGTGAGGTGGCGTACCTGGCTGTGGGCCTGGCGCTGCAGCGCTGTCATGAGGGTCCTTGCGCGTGGGGGGTCGCGTGACGGTCCGGTACCCGATTGTGGCGGGGTTGCCCCTCCGCCGTCACATCGGCGGCTTCAGGAGCGGAACGCGTCGGCGGGGTAGACGCCGAGGATCTTGACGTCGGTGGTGAAGAACTGGAGCTCCTCGAGCGCCCGCGCCAGGCCGACGTCGTCGGGGTGGCCGTCGACCTCGGCGAGGAACTGGGTGGCCGCGAAGTGCCCGCCCACCATGTAGCTCTCGAGCTTGGTCATGTTGACGCCGTTGGTGGCGAAGCCGCCGAGCGCCTTGTAGAGCGCCGCCGGCAGGTTGCGGACGTTGAAGATGAAGCTGGTGACCACGGGGCCGTTGCCCGCGGGCGCCTGGACGAACTCGCGGGAGAGCACCACGAAGCGGGTGGTGTTGTGCTCCTCGTCCTCGATGTCCTCGGCCAGGACCTCCAGGCCGTAGATCTCGGCGGCCAGCGGTGGCGAGATGGCGGCCTGGGTCGGGTCGCCGGCCTCGGCGACCTCACGGGCGGCACCCGCGGTGTCGCCCGCGATGAGCGGGACCAGGCCGTGCTCCCGGATCACCTTGCGGCACTGGCCGAGGGCGTGCAGGTGGCTGCGCACGGTCCGGACCTGGTCGAGCGTCGCGCCCGGCACCCCCATCAGGTGGAAGCGGATCCGCAGGAAGTGCTCGGCGATGATGTGGAGCCCCGAGTCGGGCAGGAAGTGGTGGATGTCGGCCACCCGCCCCGCGATCGAGTTGTCGATCGGGATCATCGCCAGGTCGGCGGTGGGCTCCACCCCGGGAGCACCCTCGACGGCGGCGAAGACGTCCTCGAAGGAGGCGCACGGCAGCGTGTCCCAGTCGGGGTAGTGCTGACGGCACACCTGGTGGGAGTTGGCGCCGGGCTCGCCCTGGTAGGCGATGCGTCGAGGGGATGTCACGTACGCAGTTTAGGGTCGGGAGCGTGGTCTATCTCGCGCTGCTCAGCCTGGTGGTCGCGCTGGCGTCGCTTGCCGTCTCCGTCACGCTGCTGCGCCGGCTCGGTGCGGCCCGCCGGGCGATGGACGCCGACGCGCTCCCCGAGGACGTCCACGGGCTGCGCCAGGAGGTGGCCGCGCTGCGCGCGGAGGCCCGCGACTCGATGCGCCACGTGGCGGTGGTGAGGTACGACGCGTTCGCCGACATGGGCGGTCACCTGTCCTGGTCGCTGGCGCTGCTGGACGACGGCGGCAACGGCGTCGTACTCACCTCGATCCACGGCCGCTCCGACGCCCGCAGCTATGCCAAGAACATCACCGGGTGGTCCGCCGAGCAGCCGCTCTCGCCCGAGGAGGACGAGGCGATCGCCAACGCCCGT
>JBAZRQ010000276.1:2791-4198 GCA_041662925.1 Nocardioides sp.
CTGAGCCCTATCCCGCCGACGGCGCGGCCGAAGACAACCTCGGGACGCCCGTGACGTCTCATCAGCATGACCACAGACACGACGGTGAGAGGTGGCCCGATGGCCAGACTGCGCTCGGGCGCACGTAGCGGCGCGTCGCAGACCTTCCCTCCTGCTGAGCTGGCGGAGCTCTACGTCGCCCACCGGCTCTCCCTGGTGCGGCTCGCGATCCTGCTCGTCGACGACCTGGCCTCCGCGGAGGACGTCGTCCAGGACGCGTTCGCCGCGATGGCCGGACGGCGCGGCCGCCTCGACAACAGCGCGGCCGCGCTGGCCTACCTGAGGACGTCGGTGGTCAACGGCAGCCGCTCGGCGCTACGACGGCGGCGTACGGCGCGGGGCTACGTCGCCCCGCACGAGGCGCCGCCCGACGGCCCCGAGGGCAAGGCGGTGATCGCCGAGGAGCACCGGGAGGTCTACGAGGCCCTCGAGCGGCTCGCGCCGCGACAGCGCGAGGTGCTGGTCCTGCGCTACTGGTCGCACCTGTCCGAGGCCGAGATCGCCGACGCGCTCGGCATCTCCCGGGGCTCCGTGAAGTCCACCGCCAGCCGCGCGCTCGACGCGCTCGAAGCCATCCTCAGCAAGGAGGGTCAGCGATGAGCACCATCGAAGACCGCCTCACCAGCGCGCTCACGGCACGCGCCGAGCAGGTCCAGCCCGAGGACCTGCGGCCCCCCGAGGTCCCGGCCCCACAAGTGACCTGGCTGCGCCACCCCGCGACGTACGTCGTGGCCGCGGCCGCCTGCGCGGCCGCCATCGCCGCGCCGTTCGTCGTAGACCTCGGCGACGGTGACCCGTCGCCGACGCCACCGGTCACGACGCCGACGCCCAGCGAGACCCTGCCTCCCCAGGAGGACGTGGGCAGCGACTGGCCGGCCGAGCTCGGCACCTCACCGGTCGACGTGGACGGCGACGGCGTCAGGGACCAGATCCGGGTCCGCCACGAGCCCGGCAAGCCGCTCGTCGGGCCCCGGGCCCGGATCGAGGTCGACCTCTCCTCGACCGGCGAGGAGGTCTTCGGCATCGTGCCGACCCTCGACTGGCTGGTCAATGTGGCCGAGGCGGTGGACCTCGACGGCGACGGTGACCGGGAGCTCACCATCTTCCGCGACGGCTCGGTGCCGTTCGCCGTGCTGGCCCTGAGGGACGGTCAGCTGGTGGAGGCCGAAGCGCCCAGCGAGCCGCGGCTGGTCACCGGCACCATTCCCACCGGAGACGGCCGCGGCCGCTCCTCCCGCGTCTGGAAGCAGGACGGTGGGCTCTTCTCCTACCTTTCCGTGGACACCTTCTCCGGCATCGAGCCGCTGGAGACCCCGCAGGTCTACCCCGTCGTCGTCACCCAGTGGTCGCTCGTCGACGGCGCCCTGG
>JBAZRQ010000277.1:0-4197 GCA_041662925.1 Nocardioides sp.
GACGAGGAGATCTCGTCGTCCTCCGACGTCCAGCTGGAGGCCCTGGTCGCGCTGTTGACCGAGGCCCTCGAGGCCGACTCCTGACCCGTCCCGAAAGTAAAGTTCTGTAGCCGGGCGCATATCCGGATCGGGCCCGGGTACGAAGACCTTGGTCGAGGCCGCCGATATCCCCCCACTTCGGCGGCCTCGACCAAACACATTTTCCGGCTCTTCTCGGCACGAATCCGCCGCCAGCGGTCCAGACCAGTAATGCGCGTTACATGGGTGGCCGCCTCCGCCTCGTGCGACCATCGGCCTAGACGCCAGACGGCCGTCGCACGATGAACACGCCGCGGAGGTGTGCGAGATGGGGCCGAGCCCGGGTTCGCCCGCCCAGGCGCCTGCCGCTGCCCTCAGCGAGTCGCGGCGCCGGGTCGAGACCGCCCGCCTGCTGTCCCGAGCGCGGGCCAGCCGGGGCGAGACCCGTGAGCGCTACGAGAACGACGTCATCCGGATCAACATGGAGGTCGCGCTCGACGTGGCCCGCCGCTACCACGGCCGCGGCATCGCGGCCGAGGACATCGACCAGGTCGCCTACCTCGGGCTGATCAAGGCCGTGCGCGGCTTCGACCCCACCCTGGGCGACGACTTCCTCAGCTACGCCGTCCCCACGCTGCGCGGCGAGATCCGTCGCTACTTCCGCGACGCCGGGTGGACCGTGCGCCCCCCGCGGGCGGTCCAGGAGGTCCAGACCAAGGTGAGCAACGCCGAGGCCGACCTCTACCAGCGGCTCGGCCGCGCCCCCCGGCCCTCCGAGATCGCCGTGCACCTCGACGTACCCCTGGCCCTGGTCGTCGACTCCATCAACGCGATCGGGTGCTTCACGCCCGACTCCCTGGACGCCCCGCGCCCCGAGGGCGACCCGGAGGCCCCGGCCGAGAAGCTCGGCGACCTCGACCCCGCCTTCGCGAGCACCGAGGCCCGGCTCGCGCTCCAGCCGCTGATGGGGGCGCTGAGCCCGCGCGACCGCCGGATCATCGAGATGCGGTTCTTCGAGAACCGCACCCAGGCCCAGATCGGGGCCGAGGTCGGGGTCACCCAGGAGCAGGTGTCGCGGCTGCTGACCGGCATCCTGGCCAAGCTGCGCCGCAGCCTCGCGGCCTAGAAGATCCTGGCCCAGAGAAGTCTGCCTAGAAAATCCTGGCCTAGAAGAGCCTGGCCTAGAAAATCCTGGGCAGGTCGCTGGCGCGACCGGTGAAGCGCGGCGCGCGCTTCTCGCGGAAGGCGGCCACGCCCTCCACACCGTCGCCGATCGAGGTGTAGAACATCGCCAGCGAGTCCGACAGGTGCGCCTCGAGCGGGTCGGCGGCGGCGCCGTTGCGGTAGAGCAGCTGCTTGGCCAGCGCCAGCGCCACCGGTGAGCGGTCGACCACGAACGAACGGGCGAGCTCCAGGGCGGCGGGCACCAGGTCGTCGGGCTCGTGGACGCTGCGGACGAGCCGGCCCGCGAGCGCCTGGTCGGCGGTGAGGATGTCGGCGGAGTAGACCCACTCGAGCGCCTGCTGGATCCCGACGATGCGCGGGAGGAACCACGAGGAGCAGGCCTCCGGCACGACCCCGAGGCGGCCGAACACGAAGCCGATCCGGGCCTTCGTCGAGGCCAGGCGCAGGTCCATGGCCAGGGTCATGGTGGCGCCGATGCCGACGGCCGGGCCGTTGATCGCGGCGATCACCGGCTTGGGCAGGGCGTGGATGGCCAGCGTGACCCGGCCTCCGGTGTCGCGGACCCCGGCGTCGTACGGCGGCTCCGTGAG
Organism: Nocardioides sp.; assembly: GCA_041662925.1. Lineage (GTDB taxonomy): Bacteria > Actinomycetota > Actinomycetes > Propionibacteriales > Nocardioidaceae > Nocardioides. Next base: position 1,794 of record JBAZRQ010000277.1, read on the forward strand.
GTGGGCGCGCAGGTCCTCCGGGGTGGGGGTCACCGACTCATCGAGGCCGAACACGTTGCCCTCGGCCGAGAGGTCCATGCCGGCGCAGAACGCCCGTCCGGCACCGGTCACCACGACCGCGCGCACGGCGTCGTCGCGGGCGTCGGTGAGGAACACCTGCTCCAGCTCGCGCGCCATCGTCAGGTCGAAGGCGTTGAGGGCGTCGGGCCGGTTGAGCGTCAGGGTCGCGACGCCGTCACTGTCGACGTCCCAGGCCAGGGTCTCGTAGCCGGTCATCGTTGGCCCCTCATCTCTGGCCTCTTCATCTCTGGCCCGGGAGGCCGCTGGGCGTGCACTGAGCGTCGGTGATGTCGTCGGTGCGGTCCTCGATGAACGTCGCGAACAGCGGCTCGGCGCGGTCGCGGTCCCAGGTCTCGGCGGAGCCGTCGGTGACCGGCATCGTGCAGGTCCGGCCGTCCTTGCCGCCGACCTTGGTCATCGCCAGGGCCCAGCGGCCGGCGTCGAGGGTGCTGGTCTCCTCGCCGAAGCCGAAGAAGCCGGGCACGGAGTTGTTGAGCCGCCACCAGCGGACCGGGTTGAGCACGGTCCACGGCGACAGCACCTTGTCGCCGATCGCGGCGACCACCTCACGCTGGCGCTGCACGCGGTCGAGGTCGCCCAGCGCCGACTGCTTGCGCGAGCGGGAGTAGGCCAGGGCGACCTCGCCGTCGACCTCCTGGCAGCCCTTCTTGATGTCCAGGCCGGCCAGCTCGTCCTTGATCGCCTCCTTGGGGCAGACCTCGATGCCGCCCACGGAGTCGACGACCCCGGCGACGCCGCCGAGGCCGATCTCGACGTACTCGTCGATCCGGATGCCGGTCTCGTTCTCGATCGTGCGCACGAGCAGCTTGGCGCCGCCGCGCGAGTAGGCGGAGTTGATCTTGCTGGCACCGTGGCCGGGCATGTCGACGATGGAGTCGCGGGGGATCGAGAGCAGCACGTCGGGCCCGTCGCCGGTGTGCAGCAGCATGATCGTGTCGGTGAGCTCGCTGCTGGGGTTGCCGGTGTTGAACTTCTTGCGCTCCTCGGCGCTGAGCCCCTTGCGGGAGTCGCTGCCGACCAGGAGGTACGTCGTACCGGGCTGGTCGCCCGGTCGGTCACCGTCGGGGGCGAACTCCACCTTGTCGGTCTTGTTCCACGCGAAGAACGGCACCGCGACCGTGTAGACGAGCCACAGCACGAGCAGGAGGAGCACCATCCGGAACCAGAAACGGGGGCTGCGGAACCGCCCGGAGCCGCCGGACCCGCCCGGCGGCCGGCCACCGGACCGGCCAGCGGGGGCCGGCGTGGGCGCGGGGGAGCGGGGCGCGCTGCCCGAGGGGGGCTGCTGTGTGGGCATCACCCGGGTCTCGTCGGGGCGGGGCTGATCTGGCCGCGGCTGCTTGGGGATGGCGCGGGTCGCGTCGGGCGGCGGCTCCTGGCCGCCCTTGGCGCCGTAGAGCCAGCCGTACTTGGTCCCGTCCTCGGGACCTCCGTTCCCGGGACGATCTGCCATGGCGCAGACGCTACCGTGCGGCCACCACCAGCTCCTCCAGCGACGCCGTGATGCCGTCGGTCAGCACGTCCAGGTCGGGCACCGTCTCGAAGTCGCCCGTCAGTCCGAACGTGAGGGTGTCGCAGTAGGAGAAGATCACGATCCCGACCCGCACCCGGTCGGCGATCGGGACGTAGGGCAGCATCTCGAGCGCTCGGCGGCCCAGGCACCACAGCGGGACCCGCGGGCCGGGGACGTTCGTGGCGACCGTGGTGATCTGGCGTTGCGGGAAGCGCATGCCGAGCCGGATCCCCGCGGAGACCGGTGGGAACGGCGCCAGCTCGGACAGCAGCGTGAGCCGGCCGCCGGCCTCGTCCTCGTGGTGGGCGCGCAGCGACTGCACGCGTTCGCGGATCGCCGCCAGCCGCTCGATCGGGTCCTCGATGTCGACCGGGAGGTAGGGCAGCAGCAGCGAGACTTCGTTGCCGGGCACGTCCTCGGTGCCGGGGCGGCGGGTCGAGACCGGCACCAGCGTGCGCAGGGTGTGCGGGTGCGGCACCTCCCCGCGGGACTCGAGGAGCCGGCGGAAGCCGCCGGCCACCGCCGCGAGGGCGACGTCGTTGACGGTCACCCCGAGGGCGGTGCGCGCGGCGAGGATGCGGGTCAGGTCGACGGTCGTCCAGGAGTAGCGCCGGTCGCCGTCGAGCGGTCCGGTCAAGGTGCTGCGGCTGGTGGGCAGCAGCGCGCCGGCGATCTCGAGGACGCCGCGGGCCGAGCGCAGACCCGCGGCCGCGGCGGTCCAGGGACTGCGCAGGCCGCGCACGGCGGCACCGGCGAGGTGGCCGGGCGAGGCGGCCAGGTCGCGCAGTGCGGCCAGGGTGAACTGCACCC
>JBAZRQ010000278.1:0-4197 GCA_041662925.1 Nocardioides sp.
CCACGCAGTCGCGTGTTGGTCTCGACATGCCGCCGCCCCCGGCCTTCTGCCCGATGTCCTGCTCTCGGGTATCGCACTGGGCAACGCCTGACCCTGCTTCAAGTCTCCCTGAGAGGAGTCTGCGATGACCATGACGAACACCCGCCCCGGGTCGACCCCTGAGGTGATCGGAGCCGGCCTCACGGGCACAGCTCGCACGACCGGTCTGCTGTATCTCGGCCTCGCCGTCACCGGACTCGCGTCCTTGCCTGTCCGCGGCCTGATCTACGTGGCCGACGACCCCGGCGAGACGTTGTCCAACCTGGTCGAGCACACGTCGATGGTGCGCCTCGGCATCGTGCTCGAGCTGGGCATCGTCCTGACCCAGGCCCTGGCAGCCCTGTGGTTCTACCGCCTGTTCCGCCGAGTCGACACGTTCGCAGCGGCGTCGATCGCGGTGTTCGGGATGGTCAACGCCGTAATGATCCTGGGCAGCGCGGCGGTGCTCGCCACGGCCCTCGACGTCGCCGACGACAGGTCGCTGGCCGTGTCCGGCGGTGCGGCAGCCACCGTTCAGCTGATGTACGTCATCAGCGGTCACCTCTGGGGAGTCGCCGGCCTGTTCTTCGGTCTCTGGCTGATCCCGATGGGCTGGCTCGTGATCCACTCCCGGTGGCTGCCGCAGGCGCTGGGCTGGATCCTGGTCGGCGGCGGCGTGGGCTACGTGCTCAGCGCCCTCGTCAGCTACGTGTTCGCGAACGCCGAGCTGGTGGCCGGCTTGCTGACCGTGCCTGCCACGATCGGTGAGCTCTGGATCGTGGCGTACCTGATCCTCTTCGGAGTCCGCGAGCACGCTCAACCGGGGGACGGACGCCCCGCGAGCGCGGTCCCAGCCTGACTCAGGCTGACAGCCCCGGCCCGGCCGAACGGTCGCGTCGGGGCCGGATCAGCCCCTCCTGGGCGACGGTGGCGACGAGCGTCCCGTCCTGCTGGAAGACCCGGCCGAGCGAGAGCCCACGCCCCCCGCTGGCCGACGGCGACCACTGGTCGTAGAGCCACCACTCGTCGGCCCGGAACGGCCGGTGGAACCAGATCGTGTGGTCCAGCGACGCCATCTGCGTGGTCGCCGGGTTGGCGTCGTGCGCCACGAGCGAGACGCCGAGCAGGCTCACGTCGCTGGCGTAGGTGAACAGCGCGAGGTGCTCGAGCGGGTCGTCGCCCAGCTCGCCGTCGATCCGGATCCACATCCGGGCCTGCGCCGGGTGGTCGGGGTCTTTCGGCAGACCGGTGCGCGAGTTGCCGAGGTAGCGCACGTCGAGCGCGGCCCACTCCTTGCCGAGCGCGTCGGCCTCGTCGTTGCCGCGCGCCCGCATCAGGTCGACCAGGTTGAAGCCCTCCTCCGGCGTCCCGACCGTGGGCATCGCGTCCTGGTGGGAGAAGCCCTCCTCGGGCCGCTGGAAGTTGAGGGTCTGGTAGTAGATCGGCCGGCCGTGCTGGCGGGCCACCACCCGCCGGGTGGCGAACGAGCGGCCGTCGCGGATCCGCTCGACGTCGTAGATGATCGGCACCTGGTAGTCGCCGGGCAGCAGGAAGTACGAGTGCAGGGAGTGCAGCGCGTACTCCGGCTCGACCGTCCGCGAGCCCGCGATCATCGCCTGCGCCGCCACCTGCCCGCCGTAGACGCGGGCGCGTGCGGAGTTGGGGTGGGCCCCGCGGAACAGGTCCTTGTCGATGGTCTCGAGGTCGAGCAGGCCGACCAGCTCCTGTGCGGCTGAGGAGGTCACGGGGTTCCTTCCGGCGGGGTACGGCGGCGCAGCAGCGCCTCCTGCGCGACGGTCGCCACGAGCGTGCCGTCCTGGGTGTAGACCTTGGCCAGCACCAGGCCGCGGCCGCCGGACGCCGACGGCGAGACCTGGTCGTAGAGCCACCACTCGTCGGCGCGGAACGGCCGGTGGAACCAGATGGAGTGGTCCAGCGACGCGATCAGCGTCTCCGGGCCCCCCATCCGGACCCCGTGCGGCGCCAGCGCCGCACCCATGAGCGTCATGTCGGAGATGTAGGTGAACGCCGCGACGTGCCAGAACGGGTCGTCGGGCAGCTTCGAGGAGACCCGCAGCCAGAAGCGCTGGCGAGCCTGGGGCGGGTCCTCGGGAGGCAGCAGCCCGTCGGCCGAGCTGCCGACGTAGCGGAAGTCGACGACGTCCCACTCGCCGTCCATCGCCGAGTCGAGGTCGGGGTCGAGGACCCGGCTCGCTGCCCGGGCGTCGATCGCGTCCTCGGGTGCGATCACGTCGGGCATCGGCTCGGCGTGCTCGTAGCCCTCCTCCTCCCGCTGGAAGTTGGCCGTCATCGCGTAGATGGGCCGCCCGTGCTGCCGCGCCACCACGCGCCGGGTCGCGAAGGACCGCCCGTCGCGCAGGTTGTCGACGTCGAAGACGGTCGGCGCACCGGTGTCACCGGGCTGCAGGAAGTAGGAGTGCAGCGAGTGCACGGCGTACGCCGGGTCGACGGTGCGGCTGGCGGCGACCAGCGCCTGAGCGGCGGCCTGGCCACCGAACACCCGCGGCAGGATGCTGGGCATCTGCTGCCCGCGGAACAGGTCGAGGTCGAGCTGCTCCACGTCGAGGAGCTGGACGAGCTCCTCGGCGTTGCGCGGCACTAGGGCGCACCTGGCTGGTCGTCCGGACCTTCGAGCCCGGCGAGGAACTGCTCGAACTGCTGGCCGATCTCCTCACCGGTCGGCAGCGGCTCGTCCGAGGCGAGCAGACTGGTGCCGGACTCCTCAGCGCGCTCGAACGAGTCGTACTGCCGCTCGAGCGCGTCGACGACCTCCGCGACCTCCTCGTTGGCCGCGAGGTAGCGCGCGATCTCGTCCTCGCGGTCGTCGGCCTCGCTGCGTACGTCGGACAGGTCGAGCGTGAGCCGCCCGGCCCGCTCGACGTTCTCGAGCAGGGCGAGCGCGGCGCGCGGGTAGTCCATCTGTGCCAGGTAGTGCGGGATGTGCGCGACGAAGCCGAGGGCGTCGTGGCCCCACTCCCCCAGCCGCACCTCGAGCAGCGCCTGGGCACTGCTCGGAATGCGCAGCTCGCCGCGCCACGGGCTCTCACCGGTCAGCAGCTCGGGGCGGTTGGCGTGGTGGGTGATCGCGACCGGACGCGTGTGCGGCACGGCCATCGGTACGGAGCCCATGCTCACGACCCGGGTGACCCCGAAGCGCTCGACGACCTCGCGCACGGCCCGCCCGAACGCCTCCCACCGGTTGTCCGGCTCCGGCCCCTGCAGCAGCAGGTAGGGCGTGTCGCCGGAGTCGTGGAGCAGGCGCACGACCAGGCGGGGCGCGTCGTAGGCCTCGTAGTGGTCACGCACGAACGACATCGCGGGCCGGCGGGCCCGGTAGTCGTGGAACTGGTCGACGTCGAAGGTGGCCACCACCGGCCCGGCCCCCTTGCCCTCGATGCCCTCGGTCAGCTGCACCAGGAAGCGGCTCGCGATCGCGGCTGCGTTGCCGGCGTCGAGGAACCCGTCGAGGACCGCGACCATCGTCAGGTCGGAGGTCTCGTCGAGCTCGGGGACGTCGTCGACGATGTGCACGAGTCGGGGTTCGGGAGTCACGGTGGAACGATATGCCCACGCCGGTCACGGCGTACGTCAGCCCTGGGGCGAGGCCGTGTCCGTCGGGGTCGGGCTGGTGGTCGGGCTGGGCGTCGGGCTGGGCGTCGGCTCGAGAAACTCGGGGGCGAAGGTCTGGAGCAGCAGCCGGGCACCCTGGCGCGCCAGTTGCCGGGAGTTGAGCCCGATCGCCATCTGCATCCGCTTGCCCGGGTCGGAGCCGGGCACGTTGACGTAGTCGAGCAGCGACCACAGGGCGGGCTCGCCGTAGGTGACTGCGACGTACTCGCAGGCCCACCAGGAGAGGCCGTAGTTGGCCGCGGAGCCGGAGTCGTTGAACGTCGAGTCGTCAGGGAGCGCGTCGACGCCCGCCTTGGCCAGCTTGATCGCGGCCTGGTCGATACGCCGGTCCTCGGGCGCCAGCGGGCGGACCGAGACGTACTCGGCGAGGCCCTCGCTCAGCCACACCGGGGCGTGTGAGTCGTGCCCGGCCATGGCCACGTGCGCGAGCTCGTGGCGCACCAGGCGGTCGCGCTCCGGGCCGGCCCGGCCCAGCATCCGCGGGTTGAGCACGAACCGGGTCGACGCGACCTCCAAGCTGCCGGGGGC
>JBAZRQ010000279.1:0-4188 GCA_041662925.1 Nocardioides sp.
CTCCGCCTGGTAGGTGGTGCCGGTGAAGAACGGCAGCCGCGAGGCGTTGAGCGCGATCGCCAGCAGCACGGCCGTGATCACCAGGCCGTGCACGGCCAGCAGCGCGGGACGGCGCCGCCCGAGCTCCACGAGCGAGTAGGCCATCACTCGGCCCCTCTCGCGCAGACGGTGTCGCGCTCGTTGGCGGCGAGGCTGGGCGACTGCAGCAGGTAGTCGTCGCCGAGGAGTCGCAGATTCATCGAGATCCCACAGAGGTAGAAGTTGAAGGCCGAGCTGTAGGAGCCGGTGCGGGCCAGCGCGCGCAGCCGGCGCGGCATCCGCTGCAGGACCTCGGCGAGCGTGCCGCGGTTGCGGTCGAGCTTGCCGGCCAGGTCGTCAAGGGCCCGGATATCGGCTGCCAGCGGCCCGCGGACGTCGCCGACCAGGCCGGTGGAGACGGTCAGCAGGTCGGCCAGGCCCGGCAGGCTGGCCCCGATCACGTCGCGGTCGTCGGCCAGCCCCGTCATCAGGCTGCGGAACGTCACGATCAGCTGGGTGAGCTTGGTGTCGCGCTCGTCGATGGTCCGCAGCACGGTGCCCAGGTTGGCGACCACCCGCCCGATCACGGCGTCCTTGTCGGCCAGCTCGTTGGTGAACCGTGCGGTGCTGGCCAGCAGGCTCTGGTAGGTCGAGCCCTCACCCTGCACGGCCTGCAGCACCAGGGACGCGAGCCGGTTGACCTGCGTGGGCTCCAGCGCGCGGAAGAGCGGCTGGAAGCCGTTGAAGAGCACGGTGAGGTTGAGCGCGGGGGTGGTGCGCGCGACGGGGATGGTCGCGCCCGCCTCCAGGGTGCCGCCGGCGCCCGGCTCCTCGGTGATCTCGAGGTAGCGCTGGCCCACGATGTTCTCGTAGCGCAGCGCGAACGTCGCGGACTCGTAGACCGGCACGCCCTCGTCGACGGTGAAGCTGACGGTGGCGACCTGCTGGTCGCCGACGCCGACGAGCTCGACCCCGGTCACCCGGCCCACCTCGACACCGGACAGCCGGACCCGGTCGCCCTGGGTGACGCCGGTGGCGTCGGTGAACTGGGCGTGGAAGGTGCGGCTCGGCGCGAACGAGATGTTGCCGATCAGCACGGCGAGGATGCCGAGCAGGACCAGGGTCACGGTCGCGAAGACGGCCATCTTGTAGGCCGACGAGGGGATCCGGGCGCGGCTGGGCACCGTATGGGTCACGGCAGCACCACCCGGCCGTCGTACAGGAGCGGACCGACCAGCAGTCCGGAGAGGCCGGAGCCGGTCGAGCCGGTCATCTGGTCGCCGAGGGCCTGGGCAAGGCGCGGGTCGGTCACCTGGGCGCTCGTCCGGTTGTTGGCCGAGCCGTCCCCCGCGACCGACTGGAACGGCAGCGGCGCCAGGCTGAACGGGTCGGCGTCCTTGACCTGCCGGGCGAGCAGGCCGAAGCGCGGGCAGTGCGGCGCCCAGCTCGGGATCAGGTCCGGCAGCACGTCGACGTTGGCGTCGCTCCGGGGCCCGTCGGGCAGGTCGCGCGGGTAGACGTAGGGGTCGCCCTGCACGAGCACGTCGACGTTGAGCAGCGTGAACGGCCCGCGACCGCCGGTCACCTGGTTGCCCAGCTTGTCGAGCAGGTGCAGCCCCTTCATCGAGCACGGCAGCACCGAGGCGTAGCGCGCGAGGACCTGCAGCAGCGGCCGGGCGCGACCGGTCAGGGTGATCAGCGCGTCGGCGTTCTCGCCGAGCACCTCCTCGGTGGCCTGCGAGGTGGTGACCACCGTGTCGAGCAGCGCCTGGAGTCGCGCCTCCGCGGGCACCAGCAGCTCGGCACTGATCGCCGACGAGTTGGCGAGCGTGCGCAGCAGGTCGGGAGCGGCCTCGTCGTACGACGCCAGCGTGGTGGTCAGCCGCCGCAGGTCGGCCTGCAGCACCCCGAGGTGCGGGTTGAGCTCTGCGAGGAAGGCATCGGTCTGCGTGATCGCGCGGCCCAGCTGCTCGCCCCGGCCGTCGAAGGTGCGGGCGAGCGAGCTGAGCACCGTCGAGAGCTGAGCGGGGTCGACCGCACGCAGCAGCGGGACCAGCCGGGCGTAGATGTCGCCGAGCTCGACGGCCGTCGTCGACTGGGTGATCACGTCTCCCGCGGCAAGGCGGGACTCGTCGGGGGCGGCGGGCATCAGCAGGTCGACGAACTTCTCGCCGAACAGGGTCTTGGGCACGATCGCGGCGTCCACGTTGCGTGGGATCAGCGCCGTCTCGTCGGGCTCGATCGACAGGTGCACCGTGGCCACCCGGCCGTCGGACTCGACGCGGTCGACCCGGCCCACGAGGCGGCCCTGGATCTTCACGTCCGAACCGGGGTTGAGCTCGAGGCCCGGGTGGTCGGTGACCAGGGTGACGTCGGTCGACTGCTGCCAGGGGAGGTCCTTGCGATAGGCCAGGACCGAGCCGGCGATCAGCGTCGCCGCGACGAGCAGGTAGACCAGTCCGAGGAGCGGGAGGCCCCGATCCGCCGGCGTCATCCGGCGATCCGCACGGTCGTCGTCGAGCCCCACAGGGCCAGGCTGAGGAAGAAGTCGGCCACCACGATCATCACCGTCGCCAGCCGTACGGCGCGCCCCACCGCGACGCCGACCCCGGCCGGCCCACCGCTGGCGTGGTAGCCGTAGTAGCAGCAGATCAGGGTCAGGATCACCGAGAAGACCAGGACCTTGCCGAACGAGTAGAGGATGTCGATCGGCGGCAGGAACAGCTGGAAGTAGTGGTCGTAGGTGCCGCCGGTGAGCCCGTAGTAGTAGACGGAGACGGCCTGGGTCGACGCGTAGGTGCCGATCAGCGCGATCATGTAGAGCGGGATCACGGCGATGAACGCCGCGATGATCCGGGTCGTCACGAGGTAGGGGACCGAACGGATCGCCATCACCTCGAGCGCGTCGATCTCCTCGCTGATCCGCATCGCGCCCAGCTGTGCGGTGAACCCCGCGCCCACCGTGGCGATCAGCGCGTTGCCGGCCACGAGCGGCGCGACCTCGCGGGTGTTGAAGTAGGCCGACAAGAACCCGACGTACGGCTGGATCCCGACCTGCTTGAGCCCCTGGTAGCCGACCAGGCCGACCACGCTGCCCACGGCGACCACCTCGAAGATCAAGATGCCGACGGTGCCGGCCACCAGCACCATCGCGCCGCGGCCGAAGGTCACCTCCGAGAGCACCCGCCAGATCTCGCGGCGGTAGGAGATGGCCGCGTGCGGCACCCCGGCCAGGCTGCGGCCGTAGAAGCGGGTCTGCCGGCCGAGCTCGGTCAGGACGCCCTGGACCACGATCACAACCCCTTGGGCGGGACGAGCTGGTAGTAGACAGCAGTGAGGATCGCGTTGGCCAGGAAGAGCAGCACGAACGAGATGATCACCGACTGGTTGACTCCGTTGCCGACGCCCTGGGGCCCGCCCTTGGCGTTGACCCCCTGGTAGGTCGCGACGACCCCGGCGAGCAACCCGAAGACGAGGGCCTTGAGCTCTCCGACGTAGAGGTCAGGCAGCTGCGCGAGCGCGGTGAACGACTGGACGTAGGCGCCCGGCGACCCGCCCTGGACCCCGACGTTGAACGCATAGCCGCCGATGGTGCCGACCGCGGTGGTGACTGCGTTGAGCAGGCACGCGACGACGCCCATCGCGATCACCCTCGGGACCACCAGCCGCTGCACGACCGAGATGCCGAGCACCTCGAGCGCGTCGAGCTCGTCGCGGATCTTGCGGGAGCCGAGGTCGGCGGCGACTGCGGTGCCGGCGGCGCCGGCCACGATCACGACCGTGGCGATCGGTGCCGCCTGCTGCACGATGCCCACCACCGCGACCGCGCCGGTGAAGGAGCGCGCCCCGAGCTGGCCGAACAGCGAGCCGATCTGCAGGGCGAGCACGGCGCCGAACGGGATGGTGATCGCGCAGGCGGGGAGCAGCGAGACCCGGGTGACGAACCATGCCTGGTCACTGAGCTCACGCCACTGGAAGGGGCGGCGGAACATCGCCGCGAACACCTCGAGGGCGAAGGTCAGTAGGTTGCCCATGGGGACCAGTGGGCGCGTCAACGAGGACGGGGGGGCGACTGCGGCCACGCGTCCCCTCCTTGACCGGCGATCGAGCAGAACTGCGATAATCGGAAACGCAGTCGCGAATATCGCAAATGTACGGTGATGGGCGTCA